>NZ_JBFBJI010000029.1:0-101520 GCF_040702065.1 Streptomyces sp. NPDC086777
CCGGGGGGCGCCGCCCCCCACGCCGCGGACCCCGGCGACGACCCCGACCCAGGCCGTTCGGGCGCGGACCGGCGGCGGGGCGTCGGGGTCGTCGCCGTCCGGCGCGTCCACCGCGTAGCGCGCCGCCCGGTGCAGCAGCAGCGCCGGCACCAGGACCAGCAGCAACGGCGTCACCCCGACCGGAGCAGGCACTCCGGACAGCGTGTCGGTACGGACCAGTTCGACGCCGTGGGCGAGCAGCCACAGCGCGGCCGCGACGTGCAGCGCGCCGCCCGGACCGCTGTCGGGGTACGGCGAGCTGACCCACAGCGCGATCGCCAGCACGGCGAAGGAACCGAGTCCGAGTCCGGCCGCGAGCGCGCCCGCCACCAGGCTGGCGCCCAGTCCCGGGGAACGGTCGCGCACCCGGCTGAGCAGCGGCGGCGACGAGCGTCGGCGGGAGGGCAACGACGGTAGGCGGGCGGTCATCCGAATCACGACCGCCATGCTCCCAACGACACGCGCTTTTCCGTCGTAACCGATGAACAGCCGAAGTGTCGCTCAATATATGTTTATGTGCTTTTTCGAAGGGAGGTGCGCCCGATGACGCAGAGCCCTGCCCGTGCCCACGAGGCCGGACCGTCCGCCGCTCTGACGCCCGCTCAGGCCTTCGACGCGCTCTACGCGTTCTGCGCCCCGGCCCTGGTACGGCAGGCCTACCTGCTCACCGGCCGCCGGGAGCTGGCGCAGGAGGCCGTCGAGCGGGCCTTCCAACTGGCCTGGCAGAACTGGCCACAGGTGGCCCGCGACCGGGATCCGGCCGGCTGGGTACGGGCGGTGGCGCACGAGTGTGCGCTCTCCCCCTGGCACCGGTTCCGGCTGCGCTACCGCCACCCCGAGGAGCCGCCGGCCGACGCGGCCGACCGCGCCCTCCTGGAGGCGCTGCTGAAGCTGCCGCCGACGTACCGGCGCACGCTGCTGCTGTACGACGGCATCGGCCTCGACCTGCCGGAGACCGCGGCGGAGACGGAGGCGAGTACGCCGGCGGCGGCCGGCCGGCTGACCCGGGCGCGGCGGCTGGTCGCCCGCCAGGTGCCGGAACTCGCCGACCCCGCCGCGCTGCACCGGCGGCTGGCCGAACTGGCCTCCACGGAGCGGCTGCGGGCGGCCCAGCCGCCCACCGTGCGGACGTACGCCGAACGGCGGACCCGATTCTGGACCCGGTCCGCGCTCGCCTTCACGGCGACGATCGTCGCGGCGACGACCCTCACGCTGCGGACGGCGCCGACGCACTACGAGGCGCCGGTCGGGCCGGCACAGGCGATCAGCGGGGTGCCGGCGGAGGTCGGGATGGGCCCGTTGTCGGCGGGCGAGCGGGCGTTGCAGGCGAAGCTGCACACGGCCCCCGGGAAGGGACCGGAGAGACTGGTGCCGTCGGCGAGGTAGTGGGTTCCGGTGCGGGCGGGTGGGGGCTGGTCGCGCAGTTCCCCGCGCCCCTTTCGGGGCGCTGTCCGGCCGCTTCCTTCATCCGACCGCGCCCACCCGGCGTGGCCGGCGCAAACGCCGGCAGGCCCGCCCCCACCCCGGGGAACGGGCCTACCGGCGTACAGTCACGCGGCTGCTCAGCCGGCGAGGATCTCGCGCGCCAGCTTCGCCGTCTCGGTCGGGGTCTTGCCGACCTTGACGCCCGCGGCCTCCAGGGCCTCCTTCTTCGCCTGGGCGGTGCCCGACGAGCCGGAGACGATGGCGCCGGCGTGCCCCATGGTCTTGCCCTCCGGCGCGGTGAAGCCCGCGACGTAGCCGACGACCGGCTTGGTCACGTTCTTCGCGATGAAGTCCGCGGCCCGCTCCTCGGCGTCGCCACCGATCTCACCGATCATGACGATCAGGTCGGTGTCGGGGTCGGCCTCGAACGCGGCGAGCGCGTCGATGTGCGTGGTGCCGATGATCGGGTCGCCACCGATGCCGACGGCGGTCGAGAAGCCGATGTCACGGAGCTCGTACATCATCTGGTACGTCAGCGTGCCGGACTTCGAGACCAGGCCGATGCGGCCCGGCTTGGTGATGTCGCCCGGGATGATGCCGACGTTGGACTGGCCGACGGTGATGATGCCGGGGCAGTTCGGGCCGATGATCCGGGTCTTGTTGCCCTTCTTGCCGGCGTACGCCCAGAACGACGCCGAGTCGTGCACGGCGATGCCCTCGGTGATCACGACGGCCAGCGGGATCTCCGCGTCGATGGCCTCGACGACCGCGTCCTTGGTGAACTTCTCCGGCACGAAGATGACGGAGACGTCGGCGCCGGTCTTCTCGATGGCCTCGGCGACCGTACCGAAGACCGGTACCTCGGTGCCGTCGAAGTCCACGGACTGCCCCGCCTTGCGCGGGTTCACGCCGCCCACGACGTTGGTGCCGTCGGCGAGCATGAGCTTGGTGTGCTTCATGCCAGTGGCGCCGGTCATGCCCTGGACGATGACCTTGCTGTCCTTGTTGAGCCAGATAGCCATGGTGTGTTGTGTCCTCGTCCTGAGTGCTTACTTGGCGGCGTTTGCCAGCTCGGCGGCCTTGTCGGCGGCGCCGTCCATGGTGTCGACGCGCTGCACCAGCGGGTGGTTGGCGTCGGTGAGGATCTTGCGGCCCAGCTCGGCGTTGTTGCCGTCGAGGCGGACGACGAGCGGCTTGGAGACGTCCTCGCCGCGGTCCTCCAGGAGCTTCAGGGCCTGCACGATGCCGTTGGCGACCTCGTCGCAGGCGGTGATGCCACCGAAGACGTTGACGAAGACCGACTTGACGTCGGGGTCGCCCAGGATGATCTCCAGGCCGTTCGCCATGACCTGGGCGGAGGCACCGCCGCCGATGTCCAGGAAGTTGGCGGGCTTGACGCCACCGTGGTTCTCACCGGCGTACGCGACGACGTCCAGGGTGCTCATGACGAGACCCGCGCCGTTGCCGATGATGCCGACCTCGCCGTCGAGCTTGACGTAGTTGAGGTTCTTCTCCTTGGCGGCGGCCTCCAGCGGGTTGGCCGCGGCCTTGTCGTGGAGCTCCTCCCAGTCCGCGTGGCGGAACTCGGCGTTGTCGTCCAGCGACACCTTGCCGTCGAGGGCGATGACGTCACCGGAGGCGACCTTCGCGAGCGGGTTGACCTCGACGAGGAGGGCGTCCTCCTTGATGAAGGTGTCCCACAGCGTGACCAGGACGTCGGCGACCTTGTCGGCGACCTCGGCCGGGAACTTCGCCGCGGCGACGATCTCCTTGGCCTTGGCCAGGTCCACACCGTCGATCGGGTTGATCGGGGTCTGGGCGACGGCCTCGGGGCGGGTGGCCGCCACCTCCTCGATCTCCATGCCGCCCTCGACGGAGGCGATGGAGAGGAAGGTGCGGTTGGCACGGTCGAGGAGGAAGGAGACGTAGTACTCCTCGAGGATCTCCGGGGCCGTCTCGGCGATCATCACCTTGTGGACCGTGTGGCCCTTGATGTCCATGCCGAGGATGTCCGTCGCCCGGGCGACGGCCTCGTCCGCGGAGGCGGCCAGCTTGACGCCACCGGCCTTGCCGCGGCCACCGACCTTCACCTGCGCCTTGACGACGGACTTGCCGCCCAGCCGCTCGGTGATCGCGCGCGCCGCCTCAGGCGTGTCGATGACTTCACCGGCCAGCACCGGTACATCGTGCTTGGCGAAGAGGTCCCTCGCCTGGTACTCGAACAGGTCCACGCGCTTCCGTCCCTATCAGTGATCTCGCGGTTCGTTGGATGCGTGGGCGTGCCGCGAAGGGCAACGTGACGTCCGCAATGTGTCACAAGGGGTGCGCACACGGTGTCCGAGCGCGCGGCATGTCCGTCTCGCAGATTATCGCCGCTCGCTGGGGGTCTCTAAATCGGGAGTCACACCTGAGCGGTGATACCTGTCACATGATGCCGGGTATCCGGGGTTTCGGTGGCACGGCGTGCCGCCCCGCGTGCGAAGGGCGAGGCCTCACCGGGCTGGGGTTGGCCCGGTGAGGCCTCAGGTCCCGAGGACTTCCGGTCCTCGGGCCGGGCGGCCGCACCCCGTCCCAGGGGGTGGGCCGCCCCGAACCGTGGGGTTGCGGCCGGACGGACCGACGGCGTTCGGCCGTCCGCGCCGGGCCGCCCACGGAGTCGTGGAGAGCCGGTCGCGCGGGCCTACGCCCGGTGGCCGGCCTCCGGGCTCACGGGAGTGCCCGCCGCGGGGAAGGGCGAGGCGAAGTGGCCGGGGGTGGTGTCCGCGAGCATGGTCGCGGCGCGGTTCCGCAGGGCCTGGGCGTGCGCCCGGGCGGTGGCCTGCGCCCTGGCCGTGGCCGTCGCGGCGCGGGCCGCCCGGGCGCCCTGGATCGCCTCGGCACCACGGATCCGGGCCGCCCGGCCCGGTACGGCGGGCGATTCCTCGGCGCCGGCCGCCGCGGGCCGGCCGAACGCCCCCGCCCAGCTCCCGCCGGCGGCTATGACCATGGAACGGCCGATGTACTCGTTCATGCGTGTGTCAGTCCTTCGGGGCTCCGGCACGTCTTCCACGCGCGTACGGAGCCGGGAGAGCTTCCGGTGGGGCCGGAAGTACGGCTGGGGACATCGCCGCCCGGGGCGTCGGCAGGGGTGCCGAGGCGTGCTCACGGAGTCCGAAGGGGGATCTCCGCGGGGGTCCGGGCGGACGGGCGGACCTGTTCCGCCCCCGCGCGGAAGGTCGGTGCGGGGAGGGTGGTCGCCGGTCCTAGCCGGGGAAGAGGGGGATGTCCCGGTACCTGTCCCGGGTCCCGGCCGCGTCGGTACGCCCGGCGGCGGCGGGCACGAGCCCCAGCGGCGCGCGGTCGGCGAAGGTCACGGCGTGTTCGTCAGCGTGCCGGGAGGCGGCGGCGTCCACCGCGGCCTTGCCCAGTGCACCGTCCGGGTCTCCGGCGGGCGCCGGGTGGGCGGGAGCGCCGGCGGCGTGGTCGACGCGCTCGGCACGATGGCCGTCGGTGTGCGGGTCCCTGCCGGACGCGAAGGTCACGTCGGCGGTGTTGCGCGGGCCGTACGACGCGGCAGCGGGCGCCGCCGCCGCTTCCGTACCGGGCTTCCCGTGCCGGTCGACGGGCGTGACCGGTGTCCGCGGCTGCGCCTGCGTGGTGCCGGGCGCCGGGGTCACCGGTGCCGTCTGCGACCCGGCGGGCGGGTCGGAGACGACGGGAAGCTCCGGCACCTGCACCACCGGCACGGCGGGCAGCTCCGTCACCTGCCGCACTGTCTCGGTGAGCGTGTCGGTGAGTGTCCCGGTCAGGGCCGAGACGACGGGAGCCGAGACGACGGGAGAGGTCACGGTGCCGGTCACGGTGGAGCTCACCGTGGAGGTCACCGTGCCGGTCACGGACCGGACGACCTCACCCACGCCGTCCGCGATCGGCACGGCCTTGACGACGGGCCGTCGCGCCGCCCCGGGCTCCCGACGCGGCGTCACCACGTCCCGCGGCGGGAGCTTCTGGGGCACGGCCGACGTCACCGCCGACGTCACCGCGGACGTCACGGCAGATGTCACCGCAGACGTCGGCGACGACGCCGGCGACGGGTTCGACGGCACCCCCTCGGCCGCGTGTGCCCGCTGCCCGCAGAGGAGGCCGAGCGCGAGCAGTCCGCCGACCAGCAGCGCCAGTTGCAGCGCACGCCGTCCCGGCGCCGTGCGCAACACGCGCACCGCGGCACCGGGCAGAACTGCTGGCGAGGTCAAGACGGGGAGGTTCCTCCCGTGCGGCGGAACAGAGCAGAAGGGGCCAACGGCGTGAAGGCCGGTGAAAGACCAGTGGAGACTTCGATCCTTGCACGGCACTCCCGAGGTTGCGCAAGCCCCCCGTTACCGATGGGTACTCATGTCCGTTTTGACGCCCGGTGCCGGACCTCGCCGAGTCGACAAGTCACCCTTCGGGCCGGGCGTCACACGGTGTCCGGCACCGGGATCGGCCGCTTCTCGATCGCCGCCGCCATCACCTCGGGGAAGAGGTCGGGCGTGCACGCGAACGCCGGTGCCCCCAGCGCCGCGAGCGCCGCCGCGTGCTCGCGGTCGTACGCCGGCGCGCCCTCGTCCGACAGCGCGAGCAGCGTCACGAACTGCACCCCCGACGCCTTCATCGCCGCGACCCGCTTCAGCATCTCGTTCCGTATCCCGCCCTCGTAGAGATCGCTGATGAGGACGACGACGGTCTCCGCGGGCCGGGTGATCTGCGACTGGCAGTACGCCAGGGCCCGGTTGATGTCCGTCCCGCCACCGAGCTGGGTGCCGAACAGGACGTCCACCGGGTCGTCCAGCTGGTCCGTGAGATCGACCACCGCGGTGTCGAAGACGACGAGCCGGGTGTCGATCGACCGCATGGACGCGAGGACCGCCCCGAACACCGAGGCGTACACCACCGAGGCAGCCATCGACCCGGACTGGTCGATGCAGAGCACCACCTCCTTCTTCACCGACTGTGACGCCCGCCCGTACCCGACCAGCCGCTCCGGTACCACCGTCCGGTACTCGGGCAGGTAGTTCCCGAGGTTGGCCGCGATGGTGCGGTTCCAGTCGATGTCGTGGTGGCGCGGGCGGCTGACGCGGGCGCTGCGGTCGAGGGCGCCGGTGAGGGTGGCCCGGGTGCGGGTGGCCAGTCGCCTCTCCAGGTCCTCGACGACCTTCCGCACCACCGCCCGGGCCGTCTCCTTCGTCGTCTCCGGCATCGCCTTGTTCAGCGAGAGCAGCGTGCCGACCAGGTGCACGTCCGCCTCCACCGCCTCCAGCATCTCCGGTTCGAGCAGCAGCGCGGCCAGCCCGAGCCGGTCGATGGCGTCACGCTGCATGACCTGCACGACGGACGACGGGAAGTAGGTCCGGATGTCCCCGAGCCAGCGCGCCACCGACGGCGCCGACGCCCCCAGCCCCGCCGAACGCTCCCGCCCCGACTGCGGTCTGTCCCCCTTCCCGTAGAGCGCGGCCAGCGTCCCGTCCATCGCCGCGTCCCGCCCCGACAGCGCGCACCCGGTCCCGTCGGCGGCCTCGCCGCCGAGCACCAGGCGCCACCGCCGCAGCCGCTCCCGCGCGGGATCAGCGGTCCCGCTGCCGGTGCCAATGCCGGTGTCGGTCCCGCTGCCGGTGTCGATGCCGGTCCCGGTCCCGGTCCCGCTGCCGGTGTCGGTCCCGGTGCCCGCGTCCGTCGCGTCCGTGGTCATCTCCCCGCCCCCACAAGGTCGTTGTCCGATCCCGTCGCCGCTCCCTCTTCGTCGAGGCCGAGCAGCAGGCGCAGCACCGGCAGCACGGCGTCGGCGCGCCCGGTGTCCGGCTCGGCACCGAACCCCGGTGTCCCGCCGGCCCGTCCCGCCCCGCGGAGCCGCTCACCCGGGCCGCGGCGCACCAGTTCGCCGATCGTCCGGCGCACCCCCGGCTCGTACACCGAGAACGTCCGGCGCAGCAGCGGCAGCACGTCCGTGAACGCCTCCGCCGGCACTCCGGTCAGCCACGCGTCGACGAGGCCGAGCAGCCGCTCGTCGTGCACCAGCAGCATCCCGCCCCCGCCGCTGCCGCCGACGAACCCCTCGATCCAGGCGGCCGCGTCCGCCGGCGGGGTTCCCGGCGAGAGCACCAGGCCCATCAGCCGGGCCGCCTCCTGCGGCTCCAACTCCCCCTCGTCGAGCAGTATCCGCACGGCCCGCCCGCGCAGCACCCCGGGCACGGTGTCGCGGCCGGAGAGCGTGCGCAGCACGGCCCGCCAGCGCAGGCGGAGGTCCGAGTGGCCGGGACCGGCCTGCGCCGCCGTCTCCCCGAGCAGTCCCACCGCCGTGTGCACCGCGTCCACGTGGCCGCGCATCTCGTCGGCGGCATCCGGGTCGAGGGCGGCGCAGGCCGGCGGAAGCCCGACGAAGACCCGCTCGGCGAGACCCGCCGCGACCTCGGCGAGGGCCCGGGTGTCGGTACCCCGGACGTCGCCGTAGCGCAGGGAACGGACCAGTGCGGGCAGGGCCTGGGCGAGCCGGCCCACGTCGGTGTCCAGCGCGGCCCGGTCGGCGAGCGCCCGCATCACCACCGGCAGCGCGTCCGGCAGCCCGGCGAGCAGGCAGTGCTCGGCGAGCCCGGTGACATCGGCGAGGTCGCCCGCCTGCACCGCGTCGGCCTCGGCCCTGGCCGTCGCCGCGCCCTCGACGGTCGCCCCCCACACGCCCGCCTCGGCCACCCGCACCGACAGTTCCGGCTCCCAGCGCAGCCGCCAGGTCTCCCGGAACGTGCCCGTGCTCCCCCGCGACCGCACCGGCTCGCCCCACCCGACGCCGAGCAGCCGCAGCCGGTGCAGCAGCCGGCTGCGCCCGGCGTCGGTCTCCTTGCGCAGGTCGAGCTCCAGCTCCCGCTCCACCGCCTCCGGCTTGAGCCTGAGCCGGCGCTGCTCGCGGGCCAGGTCCCGCTGCAGCGGCACCGCGGGCGCAGCCTCCGGCACCTCCCCCAGCACGTCCCCGACCACCAGCCGGTCGTGTACCAGCGCCAGCGGGACGTCCGAACCCTCGCAGAGCACGGCCCGCACCGCGTCGGTCGTCTCGCCGAGTCCGGGCAGCGGGCGGCCACGCATCGCGGCGAGTGTCTCGGCCAGCCGCACGGCCTCGATGACGTGGGCCGTGGAGACGATCCGGTCCTCCTCGCGGAGCAGTCCGGCCACCTTGGTGAGCCACCGCTCCACCGGCCGGTCCGGGGCGCGGAACAGATGCCCGTACCAGCCCGGCGAGTCGATGCCCGCGCCGTAGCCGCTCGCCCGGGCCAGCCGGCGGTTCGTCCACGGCACCCAGGTCAGGTCCGCCTTGACCCTGGGCAGCCCCTTCAGCAGTTCCCGGTCGGCGGCGACGGTGGTCTTCGCGCGCAGCGCCGGCACGTGCCACGCCCCGCACACCACCGCGACCTGCTCCCCGAACTCCCGCTGTGCGGCGCGCAGCCGGAGCCGCATGTGGGCCTCCCGCACCGGATCCCGGTCGCGGCCGCCGTCCCCGTACGTCTCGCGCAGCGCCGCCATCGCCTCGGCCACCGCGGCGAACGGCGCGAACACGTCCCGCTCCCCGGCCCCGCCCCGGTGCTCGACCACGTCCTCCCACCAGCGCTCGGGATCGTCGTAGCCGGCGGCCTCGGCGAGCGCGCCGAGGGGGTCGACCCGGACCTGCTGCCGCCCGCCGTCGGATCCGTCGTCCGGTGCGCCCGGCTCCTCCGGCCGCTGCCACGCCAGGGTGTGCGTGGCCGGCAGGTCGAAGAAGCGGGCCGGGACTCCGTGCTGCAGGGCCCAGCGGAGCGCCACCCACTCGGGGCTGAAGTCGGCCAGCGGCCAGAACGCCGAGCGGCCGGGCTCGTCCACGGCGTGCGCGAGGAGCGCGACCGGTGGCCGCATCTGCGAATCGGCGGCCAGCGGGACCAGCGTGTCGGCCTCGGGCGGCCCCTCGATCAGCACCGCCCGCGGCCGGGCGGCGTCCAGCGCGGCCCGCACCGCCCGCGCGGAGCCGGGCCCGTGGTGCCGTACCCCCAGCAGCAGCGGCCCGGGGCCGGGCGCCCGCCGCCACGCCGTGTCGTCGCTCACGCGCTCACCTCGCGGCAGGCGCGGTAGAAGTCCTTCCAGCCGTCCCGCTCACGGACCACCGTCTCCAGGTATTCCTGCCAGACGACCCGGTCGGCGGCCGGGTCGCGGACGACGGCCCCGAGGATGCCGGCCGCGACGTCACCGGCCCGCAGCACGCCGTCCCCGAAGTGGGCCGCCAGGGCGAGACCGCCGGTGACGACGGAGATCGCCTCGGCCGTCGAGAGCGTGCCGCTCGGCGACTTGATCCTGGTGCGGCCGTCGGTGGTCACGCCGTCGCGCAGCTCGCGGAAGACGGTGACGACGCGGCGGATCTCCTCGATGCCGTCGGGCACGGCCGGCAGGTCCAGGGAGCGGCCGAGCTGGTCGACCCGGCGCGCGACGATGTCGACCTCGGCGTCCGGGCTCTCGGGCAGGGGCAGCACCACGGTGTTGAAGCGGCGGCGCAGGGCGCTGGAGAGCTCGTTGACCCCCCGGTCGCGGTCGTTGGCGGTGGCGATCAGGTTGAAGCCGCGGACCGCCTGCACCTCCTGGCCCAGCTCGGGGATGGGCAGGGTCTTCTCGGACAGGATCGTGATCAGCGTGTCCTGCACGTCGGCGGGGATCCGGGTGAGCTCCTCGACCCTCGCCGTCATGCCCTCCGCCATGGCCCGCATGACGGGGCTGGGCACGAGGGCGTCCCGGCTGGGGCCGTGGGCGAGCAGCTGCGCGTAGTTCCAGCCGTAGCGGATCGCCTCCTCCGGGGTGCCGGCCGTGCCCTGCACGAGCAGGGTCGAGTCGCCGCTGACGGCGGCGGCCAGGTGCTCGGAGACCCAGGTCTTGGCGGTGCCGGGCACGCCGAGCAGGAGCAGGGCGCGGTCGGTGGCGAGGGTGGTGACGGCGACCTCGACGATGCGGCGCGGGCCCACGTACTTCGGTGTGATCACCGTGCCGTCCGGCAGCGTGCCGCCGAGCAGGTACGTGGCCACCGCCCACGGGGACAGCCTCCAGCGGGCCGGGCGCGGCCGGTCGTCCTGCCCGGCCAGCGCCGCCAGTTCGGCGGCGAAGGCGTGCTCGGCGTGCGGTCGAAGCGCGCCCTCGACGGTCGTCGGGTCGGTCGGTTCCACGGACACAGTCATGGCTGAGGCCCCCTCCAGCTCGGCCGGTTCGGATCTGGTGTCCACCGTGCACCACGCCACTGACAATCGCTCTGACCTGCACAGACACCCTCGCCGGGGCGATTGTCAGTGGCGGGATCTACCTTCGATGGCATGACTCAGCAGGGGGTGCGCTGGAGTGCGGACCAGGTGCTGGCCCTGGCGCCTGACGCCACGTCACGCAAAGCGGGAAGCCGGCTCGGAGCGGCGGGGCCGTGGTCCGGGGCCGGGAGCGGCGAGGAGGGGACGGTATGGGGACTGTGCAAGGGCAGCGGCAGCAAGCCCTACCAGACGATCGTGGACGTCGCCGATCCGGCGGGGCCCGCCTACAAGTGCAGCTGCCCGAGCCGGAAGTTCCCCTGCAAGCACGCCCTCGGCCTGCTCCTGCTCTGGGCGGGCGGGGACGACTCGGTGCCGGCGGCACAGCAGCCGCCGGACTGGGCCGAGCAGTGGATCGCGGGCAGACGCAGGCGCGCGGAGGACAAACGGGCGACGGGCGGCGGGAGTTCCGCGGCCGCCGCTGATCCGGAGGCGGCCCGGCGCCGGGCGGAACAGCGGGCCGAGCGGGTCACGGCGGGCGCCACGGAGCTGGAGCAGCGGCTGTCCGACCTGCTGCGCGGCGGCCTGGCCGCGGCCGAGCAGGCGGGGTACGGGCTGTGGGAGGAGACGGCGGCCCGCATGGTCGACGCCCAGGCTCCCGGACTGGCCGCGCGGGTGCGGGAGTTGGGGGCGATACCGGGCTCCGGTCCGGGCTGGCCGGTGCGGCTCCTCGAGGAGTGCGCGCTGCTGCACCTCCTCGACCAGGGCTGGCTGCGCCGCGACCGGCTCCCGGCGGGCCTCGCGGGCACGGTCCGCTCCCGCGTGGGGCTGCACGCCCCCGCGGACGGCCCGCCGGTACGCGACCGCTGGCTGGTCCTCGCCCAGTACGACACCGCGGACGCGAAGCTGACGACCCGCCGGATCTGGCTGCACGGCGCCGACTCGGGCCGTACGGCACTGCTCCTCTCCTACGGTGCGGCGGGCCGCGCCCCCGAGCTGGCGCTGCCCGTCGGCCTCGCCCTGGACGCGGAGCTGTCCGCCTACCCGGGCGCGGGGCAGCACCGGGCGGCGCTGGGCGAGCGGTTCGCCGCCCCCGCGCCCTCGCCGGCCCGGCCGCCCGGTGTACCGACGGCACAGGCGGCCGCCCGGTACGGGGAGGCACTGCGCGACGACCCGTGGCTGGAATCTGTACCGGTGACGCTCGACCGGGTCGTTCCGGTCCCGGACGGCGACTCCTGGCAACTGGCCGACGCCGAGGGCGAGTCGGCGCTGCCCCTGACGCCCGGCGCCCGTACCGGTCCGGGGCTGTGGCGGCTGGTCGCGCTCTCGGGCGGCGCCCCGGTCACGGTCTTCGGCGAATGCGGCCACCGCGGCTTCACCCCGCTGACGGCCTGGCCGCAGGAGGCCGGGGAGGCGGTGCCGCTGTGCTGACCCGGCCGGTCCCGATCCGCGTCGCACTCCCACCGGCCCAGGGCCGGCGCGGCCACTCTCCGGCGCGCGGCGCAGCCGCCGTCGGCGAGCGGCGGTCGCGTCCGGGGTGGCGCAGCCGCCGTCGGGGGGTGCTGGGAGTACCCCCCGGCCGAAGGCTCGGGGAGGAACCGCGCGACCAGCCGCGGCGCACCCGCACCCGGCCGCCCGCCCCTCACACCCGAACCGACCCGACACCACCACCCCGCACCCAGCCGACTCGCGAAAATCGCGGCACTCACCGCACTCACGGCACTCACCGCACTCACGGCACTCACGGCACTCACGGCACTCACGGAAAGGTAACCCCGTGACCGCTTGGGAAGATCTCGTCACCACGGCACTCCTGGGCACGGACCGGCGCCCGCCGACGACCGGCGGACCGTGCCGCGAGGCTCCCGTGGCCCTGCTGGACGAGGCGGCCGTGGCGACCGTACGCCGGCGGGCCGGGCTGTGTCCGGCACCGGCCGCGCGCCGCCCCGAACCGGCCCCCGGGGACCCCCGCCCCGCGCTGCCGGCCGCCGCGGCCCGCAGACTGGCGATGCTGCTGTCCGACCGCCCCGGCACCGCGGCCGGCGGCCGCCGGGGCACCTCGCCCGATCTGATGGAGCTGCTGCCGCAGTGGCTCGCCGCGGCCAACGCGCGCGGGTTCGCCGCGCCCCCGCAGGCGCTGCCCGCACTGCTGGACGCGGCCCGGGGCCGTACCGACCTGCGGCCCGCCGCGCTGGCCTTCGCGGGACCGCGCGCCCTGTGGCTGGCCCGGCTCAACCAGGACTGGCGGTTCGCCCTGCGCGCGGCCCCGGGCGGCGGCGCGACGCTGCCCGGCCCCGAGGACACCGACGGGATACGGCAGTTGTGGCAGGAGGGGCTGTTCGCCGAGCGGGTCGCCCTGCTGGCCGCGGTGCGGGCCCGTGCGCCGCAGACGGCACGCGAGCTGCTGGCCGGGACCTGGGCGACGGAGCGGGCCGAGGACCGGCTGATGTTCCTCGACTCGCTGCGCACCGGCCTGGCCGCCGAGGACGAGCCGTTCCTGGAGCAGGCGCTGTCGGACCGCAGCCGCAACGTGCGGACGACCGCGGCCGAGCTGCTGTCCGCGCTGCCCGGCTCGGCGCTCGCCGGCCGGATGGCGGTGCGGGCCGGGGCGTGTGTGGCGGTCGACCACACCGGGGACGGCCCTGTGATCGCGGTGGAGGCACCGCCGGAGTGCGACCCGGGGATGGAGCGCGACGGCGTCGTGGCCAGACCGCCGACCGGACGCGGCGAACGGTCCTGGTGGCTGGGGCAGTTGGTCGAGGCGGCCCCGCTCTCCACCTGGCCGGCCCGGCTCGGGGGCCGGACCCCTCAGGAGATCGTGGCGCTGGCGGTGGCGGACGGCTGGCAGGGCGAACTGCACGCGGCCTGGTGCCGGGCCGCCGTACGGCAGCGGGACGGCGAGTGGGCGAGAGCGCTGCTCGGGGTGCCGGGGGCACCGGAGGCGGGCGGTCCTGGCGCGGTGTCCCTGGCCGAGCGGGCCAAGCTGCTGGGCACCCTCGGGGGCGAGGAGCGCGCCGGCTGGGTGGCCGGTTTCATCGCGGCACACGGCCTGTCGGAGGCGTTCCAGCTGCTCGGGGTGTGCGCCGTGCCGTGGTCGGCGGCACTCGGCCGGTCCGTGGTGGACGCCCTCAACATCGCGCGGGACGCGGGGAGTTACCCGTGGAGCTTCAGTGGGGTGATGGGCCTCGCCGAGCGCTGCCTGGACCCCGCGGAAGCCGGCCGCCTGGACGCCCTCCTCGCGATACCGGACGAACGCGAGGACGCCTCCCCGGGAGCCGGCGGCTACTGGGCAGAGGCGTTCCAACGCCTGGTGACGACCCTGCGCCTACGGGCGGAGATGCTCTCGGAACTCGACGGGTGAGGGCGCCCCGACAGGCGGGCGGGGAACCGCGCGACCGGCCACCACCGGCCCGCGGCCGTCACCCGACCGCATCCCCCGAGGTCGGAGGTCGGCCCCCGCGAACGCGGCCTACGCCTCGGTCGGCTGCCGCACGTTCTCCCGGACCCACTCCACGATCGACGCCGTCGTCGCCCCCGGCGTGAAGATCGCCGCGACGCCCTTCTCCTTGAGGGGGGCGATGTCGTCCTCGGGGATGATGCCGCCGCCGAAGACGAGGATGTCCTCGGCGTCACGCTGCTTGAGGAGGTCGATGACCGCGGCGAACAGGGTGTTGTGGGCGCCGGAGAGGATGGAGAGGCCGATGGCGTCGGCGTCCTCCTGGATGGCCGTGTCGACGATCTGCTCCGGCGTCTGGTGGAGGCCGGTGTAGATGACCTCCATGCCCCCGTCGCGCAGCGCCCGCGCGATGACCTTGGCCCCGCGGTCGTGGCCGTCGAGCCCCGGTTTGGCCACCACCACGCGGATCGGACCGGCTGCCACACCCATCAGTGCCTCCATGACCACGAAACGAACACGCCGACATCCCTGCGTACCGAGAAGTACCGCACATTCAGGGCGTTCCGCCACCCACCTCAAGTGAACGAACGTTATCTCCAGCATCCCGCAACCGGCAGTTTCGCGGAGGTTACAGAGGGGGAAATCACACACAGCGGGACACGTCAGGGAGCCGCAGCGTGGTCCGCGGGACCGGCAGGAGCGCGCGGCGCGGCGCGTCGTCGCACTCTGCCACCCCCGCAGCCTCCGCTCCGGCATCCCCATGAGGGCACACGGGGGACGGAGCTGTCCTCGGCGTGCCGACAGGAGGTCGGCCGATGAAGGTCACCGAGGTACTACTGGAGCCCTTTCTCCCGTTCTGCCGCCGCTTCCTGCCGACCAGACTCGCCGGCCTGTCGATGGCCCTGCTGAAGTCGACCGCCCTGGAGGCCGCGATCCTGGCCGGGCATCTGCTGCTCTACCCGACCGGCCTCACCCCCGAGCGCCGCCCCGCCGTCCCGCCGGCCCCGCCCGCGGAGCCCGACGGCCCGGCCCGGCTGCCGGTCCGGGCGGCCCCGCCGGTCGTGCTGCTGCACGGTTTCATCGACAACCGCTCGGTCTTCGTCCTGCTGCGCCGCACTCTCGCCCAGCACGGCGGGCAGCGCGTCGAGTCGCTCAACTACTCTCCGCTGACCTGCGACATCCGCACCGCCGCCGAGCTGCTCGGCCGGCACGTCGAGGAGATCTGCGAGCGCACCGGCAGCGACCGGGTCGACATCGTCGGGCACAGCCTCGGCGGGCTGATCGCGCGCTACTACGTCCAGCGCCTCGGCGGTGACCTGCGCGTCCGCACGCTGGTGACGCTCGGCACCCCGCACTCCGGCACCCGGGTGGCACCGCTGGCGGACGCGCACCCGATCGTGCGGCAGATGCGCCCCGGCTCGGCGGTCATCGAGGAGCTGGCCCGGCCCGCGCCCGGCTGCCGTACCCGGTTCGTGAGCTTCTGGAGCGACCTCGACTCGCTGATGGAGCCGGTGGAGACAGCGCGCGTCGACCACCCGGACCTGACGGCGACGAACGTGCGGGTGACAGGGATCGGCCACCTCGCCCTGCCCGTCCATCCGGCGGTCGCGACCGGTATACGACAGGCCCTCGACGAGACGCACCCCGAGGAGCGGATCGCCGGCGGTCTGACGGTGGCCTGAGGGCTCCCCGGAGCACCCGTCCGGGACCTGCCGGGCGCCCCGGAGACCGCCGGGGACCCCCACTCGCCTCGAACATTCCTCGAACACAAAGCCAAACCCGTGCCCGTCGTCCCCCGAAACACGGCCGAATGCCCGTTTCCCGGAACAGCGAAACCTGTTGAAGATTGTCGCGCCCGTATACCGCCGGGTACAGTCGCCGCACTGCTCTGGCAGCCCCTGTTGTCGAGGCGAAAGAGAAGTTGGTGAACGACCGTCACCCGTCGGGGACCCTGACCACCCCGGCCCCGGCTTCCGACGCCGATCCGGCGCACTACGCGTCGTACGGCACCCAGGGAACCCAGTACGGCGACTTCACCACGTACGGCGACCACACCGCCGGCGCCGCCTTCCACGGCGACCCGCTCTTCGGCAGCCTCCCCGGCGCAGGCCAGGCCACCGGGGCCTACGACACCACGCAGTGGCAGACCGCCGGCGGCCAGACCCCGAACTACGACCCGTACGCGGCCCAGCACCACGCCGCCTACGACTCCGGCGCCTACGACAGCACCGCGTGGACCGTCCCGGCGCAGGGTACGGCCCCCGACGCGAGCGGCCAGTGGGACGCGAACGCCTGGCTGCAGCCCGACCAGTCGGGCATGGCCGGCGCGACCCAGCAGTGGGAGTGGGGCACCCAGGCCTTCGACACGGGCGTGTACGACGCCACGCAGTGGAACTCCGACGGCACCCCGGCGCACGTCCCCGAGCACGAGCCCGAGCATGCGCAACCGCACGAGCCGTACGGGGACTTCGAGGAGCAGACGGACCACGGGCAGTACGCGGAGTACGGCGGGCACGACGGGTTCACGGAGTCCGCGGACAACTCCGCGGACGACGCGGAGTTGTCCGCGACCGGTGAACTGCCTGCAGTAACGCCACTGCTGGAGGACCAGGAGGAGGTCACCCCGACCGCCCCCGCCACGCCCGCGGCGACTCGCGCCGGCTCCCGCGCGGGGGCGCGTTCCCGTCGCCGTACGCCTCCCAAGCGGTCCGCGCTGCTGACCGTCGCCGTGCCCTCGGTGTGCGTGATGGGGGTCGCCGGGATCGCGGCCGCCTCCGTCAACAGCCTGACCGGCGACAGCAAGGACACCACGGCATCGGCCTCCGACGCGCAGTCGGTGAAGCCGTCCGCCGCCAACAGCAAGCTGGACGCCCAGCTGCGGACGCTCTCGGCGGGCGCCGACGACTTCGCCGACCGGGCCAGCCGGACGCAGGAACGCATCGACCTCAAGGCCCAGCAGGAGTCCGAGAAGAAGAAGGCGGCGGCGGAGGCGGCCCGCAAGGAGCGGCTGCGCCCGAAGTACGTCCTTCCGGTCACGCAGAAAGGGCTCAGCGCCTACTTCGGCCAGGCCGGCGTGAACTGGATGTCCGTCCACACGGGCATCGACTTCCCCGTCTCCTACGGCACGACGGTGATGGCCGCGACCGACGGCGTCGTCTCCACCAAGTGGAACAGTGCCTACGGCAACATGATGATCGTGACGGCGAAGGACGGTACGGAGACGTGGTACTGCCACCTCTCGTCGTACCGCGTCGCCGCCGGTACGACGGTGAAGGCCGGCGACCCGATCGCGTACTCCGGGAACTCCGGCAACTCGACAGGACCGCACCTGCACTTCGAGGTGAGGCCGGCCGGCGGCGCCGCCATAGACCCGCTGCCGTGGCTGCGCAGCCACGGACTCGACCCGACCTGACCGGGCAGGTACCGGAGGGCCCCGCTGCAGCGGGGCCCCGGTGCTACAGCTTCTCCACCGGCGCGTACCGCAGCAGCAGCCGCTTCGGCTTGGCGTCACCGAAGTCGATGGTCGCCTCCGCGTTGCCGCCCGTGCCCTTCACCGCGACGACCGTGCCCAGGCCGAACTGGTCGTGGGTGACGCGGTCGCCGACCACCAGCGAGACCACCGGCTTCTCCGAGGTCCGCCGGGTGGCGAAGCCGGACGCGCCCGACGCCGAGGAGCGCGAGCGGGTCGAGGAGAGCGAGGCCGCCACGCCCGCGGCGGGCCCGGAGGAGACCGGCGCCATCGCCCCGGTCCGCTTCCACTCCAGATACCCGCCCGGGATCTCCTCCAGGAAGCGCGACGGCGGGTTGTACGACGGCTGGCCCCAGGCGCTGCGCATGGACGACCGCGTGAGGTACAGCCGCTCCCGCGCGCGGGTGATGCCGACGTAGGCGAGCCGCCGTTCCTCCTCCAGTTCCTTGGTCTGGCCGAGGGCACGCATGTGCGGGAAGACGCCGTCCTCCATGCCGGTCAGGAACACCACCGGGAACTCGAGGCCCTTGGCGGTGTGCAGGGTCATCAGGGTGATGACGCCGTCGCCGTTCTCGTCCTCGTCGGGGATCTGGTCGGAGTCGGCGACCAGGGCCACCCGCTCCAGGAAGTCGGCGAGCCCGGCCTGCTGCTCGCCCTCGCCGGACTCCTGCTCGAACTCCAGGGCCACAGAGGCGAGTTCCTGGAGGTTCTCGATGCGGGTCTCGTCCTGCGGGTCCGTGGAGTTCTGCAGCTCGGCCAGGTATCCGGTGCGTTCGTAGATCGCCTCCAGGACCGTGGCGGGTCCGGCGCCGGACTCCACGACCGTACGGAGGTCCTCCATCAGCGTGTTGAACCGCTTGACCGCGTTCGTCGACCGCGCGGCCATGCCGTACGCCTCGTCGACCCGCCTGAGCGCCTGCGGGAAGCTGATCTTCTCGCGCTGGGCGAGGGCGTCGATCATCGCCTCCGCGCGGTCGCCGATGCCGCGCTTGGGGACGTTGAGGATCCGCCGGAGCGGTACGGAGTCCTCCGGGTTGGCCAGCACCCGCAGGTACGCGAGGACGTCCCGGACCTCCTTGCGCTCGTAGAAGCGGACGCCGCCGACCACCTTGTAGGGCAGGCCGACGCGGATGAAGATCTCCTCGAAGACACGGGACTGCGCGTTGGTGCGGTAGAAGACGGCGACGTCGCCGGCCTTCGCCTCGCCCGCGTCGGTCAGCCGGTCTATCTCCTCGGCGACGAACTGCGCCTCGTCGTGCTCGGTGTCGGCGACGTAACCGGTGATCTGCGCGCCCGCGCCCGCGTTGGTCCACAGGTTCTTCGGACGGCGGGACTCGTTGCGCTCGATGACCGCGTTGGCGGCGGAGAGGATCGTCTGCGTGGAGCGGTAGTTCTGCTCCAGGAGGATCGTCGTCGCGTTCGGGTAGTCCTCCTCGAACTGGAGGATGTTGCGGATCGTCGCGCCCCGGAAGGCGTAGATCGACTGGTCGGCGTCACCGACGACACAGAGCTCGGCGGGGGGCAGGTCGTGCTCGCCGGGCGGGGTGTCGCTGCCGTCGGCGCGGACGCCGGTGCCGACCAGCTCGCGCACGAGGGCGTACTGGGCGTGGTTGGTGTCCTGGTACTCGTCGACCAGGACGTGCCGGAAGCGGCGGCGGTAGTGCTCGGCGACGTCCGGGAAGGCGCGCAGCAGGTTGACCGTCGTCATGATCAGGTCGTCGAAGTCGAGGGCGTTCGCCTCGCGCAGCCGCGACTGGTACAGGGCGTAGGCCTGGGCGAGGGTCTTCTCGAAGCCGTCGCTCGCCCGGGCGGCGAAGTCCTCCTCGTCGACCAGTTCGTTCTTCAGGTTGCTGACCTGGGCGCTGAACGACTTCGGCGGGAACCGCTTGGGGTCGAGGTCCAGGTCCCGGCAGACCAGGGCCATCAGGCGCTTGGAGTCGGCGGCGTCGTAGATCGAGAAGGAGGAGGTGAAGCCGAGCTTCTTGCTCTCCCGGCGCAGGATCCGCACGCAGGCGCTGTGGAAGGTCATCACCCACATCGCGTTCGCGCGCGGGCCGACGAGGTGCTCGACCCGCTCCTTCATCTCGCCCGCGGCCTTGTTGGTGAAGGTGATCGCGAGGATCTGGCCCGGGTGCACCTGGCGGGCGCCGAGCAGGTGCGCGATGCGGTGCGTGAGCACGCGCGTCTTGCCGGAACCGGCGCCGGCCACGATGAGCAGCGGGGAGCCGGCATGCACGACGGCCGCCCGCTGGTTGTCGTTCAGCCCCTCCAGGAGCGCGGCCGGGTCCGGGGCCGGGCGGGCGGCGCCGTCGCGGTAGTAGGCGTCCCGGTCCGGGGGCACGTCGAACTTCCCGCCGAACAGATCGTCCGGAACCGACTCCGGAGCGTGCTCGTCCTCGGGCGGCGGCGGAGGTTCCTCGTCGTGGCCGCGGGGGGCCTGGAGGCTCGCCAGGAAGCTGTCGTCAAAGAGGCTGCTCATCGCTCTCCGAGTCTAGGGCGCCCCACCGACAACCGGCTGCCGCCCCGAGAACTCGCCCGGGTGACCGAACGGATCCCCTCCGTCACGGCAGGTCGACGCGCGTCCCGCAGCCGCCGGCGCCCGCACCGAACCCCTGAATCGCTCGCGGCAGGACCTTTGGATCCGCCGGAACAAGTCGCCCATAACGTCACGGATCTCCCAACTGAACAGAGCACAACGCCTAGGTCACGAAAATGTATCGGGCATATCGCACATCAAACTTCACAGGGACCACACGAGTTGGCTAGCGTGCCGGGCGGGCCGCACGACCCCCACCGGCGAACGTCGCCGGGCCGCACGGCCTCCGCCGAGTCCGGGGCGCACCGCGCATCCGGAGCCGGGGACCCACACCGATCCCGGGGTGAATCGGTCCCGACGTCCCTCCGGGGAACGGACCGTAGGGCAACCCTTCCGAACCACCCGCCCGAACCCGACAGCTAACTCGGTAGGCGGAACACCGGAAGGAGTCGCCCCCGTTGGCGTCGCACCGCAAGTCCCGGCCGTCAGGAGCGCGCGCGGCGGGCATACGCACCCCCGCGCTGGCCACCGCGGCCCTCACCTCGATGGCGCTGTTCTCCCAGTCGGCCGAGGCCGCGCCGTCCGACGACGGCAAGCCGAGCCTGGAGGAGGTCGAGAAGAAGGTCGACGCCCTCTACCGGCAGGCGGAGTCGGCGACCGAGAAGTACAACGCGGCCAAGGAGCGGACCGGCAGGCAGCGCAAGCAGGTCGACACCCTGCTCGACGACGTCGCCAGGCGCACCGAACGGCTCAACAGGGCGCGTGAGGAACTGGGTTCGTTCGCCGCGGCCCAGTACCGGACCGGGGCGAGCGTTCCCGACACGGCGACCTTCCTGCTCGCGGACAGCCCCCAGGGCTACTTCGACCAGGACCAGCTGATGAGCCGCCTGACCTCGCGCCAGAAGGGCGCGGTCGACGACTACGTCACCCAGCAGTCCGCGACCATGAAGAAGCGGCAGGAGGCCACCCACAGCCTCGAGTCGCTCACCGAGACGCAGGACGACCTCAAGACCGCCAAGGCCACCGTGCAGACGAAGCTGGCCTCCGCGCGGGAGCTGCTGTCGCAGCTGACGGCCGCGGAGAAGGCCCGGCTGGCGGCGATCGAGAAGCGGCAGCAGGAGGCGGCGGACCGCAGGGCGGCGGAGCTGGCGAAGCAGCAGGCCGCCGCGGCCGACCGGGAGGCGTCGTCGTCCTCGGCGTCGGGCGGCTCGGCTTCCGGCTCCGGCTCCGGCTCCGGCTCCGGCAGCGGGGCGGGCTCCGGGTCGGACTCCGCCTATGCCACGAAGGCCGCCAAGGCGATCGCCTTCGCCCGCGCGCAGATCGGCAAGCCGTACGTCTGGGGCGCCACCGGCCCCGGCTCCTACGACTGCTCCGGGCTCTCCCAGGCCGCCTGGAAGGCCGCGGGCGTCTCGCTGCCCCGCACCACCTACGACCAGGTGAACGCCGGCACCACCGTCCCCCTCGCCGACGCCCGGCCCGGCGACCTGGTCTTCTTCTACGACGACGTCAGCCACGTCGGGGTCTACATCGGCAACGGCATGATGATCCACGCCCCGAAGCCCGGCGCCTACGTCCGGGAGGAGTCGATCTACTACGGCGGCGAGTCGATCATCCACAGCGTGGTGCGCCCGGCCTGACCCCGCGGGGGCGCCCGTCAGCTCCGGGGCGCCCCCACCCGCTTCCCTCCGCCGGCCCGCACGCGCCACGGGGCCCACCCGCCGCCGCACGGCCCCGGCCTCCCGCCTGCGCCCCCTGGTGCTCCCGTCCACCGCGACCGCGCGGTTCGCGCGGCCGGGCACGGTTTTCGGTCCGCACGCGCGCGTGCCCCGCCGGTACCTCGGCCCGGCCGCGGAGGTGGCGTGGCCCCGGCTCCGTTACGACGTGCGCCGCTGGGCGACGGTGTTCCCGATCGGGATGACGGCGTCGGCGACGCTGTCGGTCGCGGCCGCGGTCGGCGGCGCGTGGCCGACGTGGCCGGGGCGGGTGCTGGTGTGGGTCACTGTCGTGGCCTGGCCGGCGGTGGCGGCCGGTGCTGCGGCGGGCACCCGTGCCGCCCCCGGGAAGGCCCGCTGAGGGTGCCGGGGATCAGGTCCACAGGACGGCGATGAAGATGTTCACCACCGTGAGCAGGCCCACCAGGCCGAAGGCGCCCTTCTCGACCTTCTCCTCGTCCCGTTTCACGTAGACGAGCCCGAGGATCACGATCAGCAGGGCGAGCTTCACGCCGATCTTGATCGTGTCGACGTGGTGGTCGCCGGCCTCGTTGAGGCCGACCAGGATCACGCCGGTCGCGAGCATGGTGAACGCGCCGTGCAGCATCCCGGGGACGAACCGGGCCGTGCCCTGGCCCATCGCCTTCATCTGGGTGAGGAAGCCGCCGAGGAGCGCGGCGATGCCGATGATGTGCAGGCCGACGAAGAGATGGATGAGTACGTCCATGGCCCCGGAGCCTAATCAGGCCCGTACGGGGCACCGGTCACCGGCCCCTCCCCCGGCACCCGCGGCCCCGCATATATGCACGCCATAGCACCCCGCGTCCCCCATCGGCCCCGGAACCGTCGCTTCGGTCATCCCGCCCTGAGAAGCCGACGACTCCGGACCGCAATCCCGGTCACATACCGTCGGGTAACGATCCGGTCACGCCAATACCGCGCATCGCGTTACCAGGCCGACACACCCGGGCCTAGCGTCCTCCCCCAGGTGACCGACTCCCCACCGCCGCCCGGACCAGGGGCGGCAGTCGGACACCACCGCCGAGAAGATCCGGCGGCGGCCCGTTCCCCCTGTGCGGGCCGCCGCCGGACGCGCAATCCGCACTCCCCCGCGGCCGTACGGACGCTCCCCCTGGCGTGCCCTACGGACGAGACGGCGGTCGTACGAAAGGACGGGACAGTCCAGGTGGCAGCGCACCGCAAGCCCCGACAGCGCTCGCTCGGCGGCAGCACGGCCCGCACGGCCGTCACCCTCGCCCTGGCGGGCGCGGCCACCGCGACGGCCTTCGAAGGGACCGGAAACGCCGAGCCGCAACTGACACCGGCCCAGGTGAAGGCCAAGGTGGACCAGCTGTACCAGGAGGCCGAGGAGGCCACCCAGAAGTACGACGGGGCGAAGGAGAAGGCCGACACGGCCCAGCGGCGGCTGAAGTCGCTGCAGGAAGAGACCGCCCGCGCGCAGCAGAAGCTCAACTCCGCCCGGGACGCGCTCGGTCTCGTGGCGGCCGCGCAGTACCGCGACGGCGGCATCGACCCGGCCTGGCAGCTGGCGCTGTCCAGCGATCCCGACCAGTACCTGGACAACGCGGCCATCGCCGAGCGGGCCGGCGACCGGCAGGCCGGTGCGGTGACACGGGTACGGCAACAGGTGCGGGACATCGAGCAGTTGAGGGGCACCGCACATGTCGAGCTGACGGCACTGCGGTCCCGGCAGGCCGAGCTGCAGCGGGAGAAGACCGCCGTCGACGGCAAACTCGACGAGGCGCGACAGCTGCTGGACCGGCTGTCACCGCAGCAGCGGTCGGCGGTCACCGCGGACGACGGCACCGGGCGCGCCTCACGCTCCGCGGCGGACGCCCGCGCCCCGCTGACCGCCGGCGGCGTCGCCGCCACCGACTCGCGCGCCGCGGCCGCCGTCGCCTACGCCTACTCGAAGCTCGGCAGCCCCTATGTGTGGGGCGCGACCGGCCCCGACGCCTTCGACTGCTCGGGACTCGCCCAGGCCGCCTACCGCTCCGCCGGTGTCTCCATCCCCCGCACCACCTACGCCCAGATCAACGCCGGCCGCCGCGTCTCCCGCTCCGAACTCCAGCCGGGCGACCTGGTGTTCTTCTACTCGGGCATCAGTCACGTCGGCATCTACATCGGCAACGGCCAGATGATCCACGCGCCCAACCCCTCGGCGCCGGTACGGATCGCCCCGATCGACGAGATGCCGTTCGCGGGCGCGACACGGGTCGTCTGACTGAGCGGCCGGCCACGGCGGACCGGGCGGCCACGGACCGGCGTACCGGTGGGCCGGCCGGGCACGGCCCTCAGACCAGGCGGCGTGCCGTCGCCCAGCGGGTCAGCTCGTGCCGGTTCGACAGCTGCAGTTTCCGCAGCACCGCCGACACGTGGGACTCGACCGTCTTCACGGAGATGAACAGCTGCTTGGCGATCTCCTTGTAGGCGTAGCCGCGGGCGATGAGGCGCAGGACCTCGCGCTCGCGCTGGGTGAGGCGGTCGAGGTCCTCGTCGACCGGCGGGGCGTCGGTGGAGGCGAAGGCGTCCAGGACGAACCCGGCGAGCCGCGGCGAGAAGACGGCGTCGCCGTCCTGGACCCGGAAGATCGAGTCGACCAGGTCGGTGCCGGTGATCGTCTTGGTGACGTAGCCCCGGGCGCCGCCCCGGATCACGCCGATCACGTCCTCGGCCGCGTCCGACACGGACAGCGCGAGGAAACGCACCGGCCGCTCGGCGTCCGCCGACAACGGGGCGCACCGGCGCAGCACTTCGACCCCGCCGCCGCCCGGCAGGTGCACGTCCAGGAGGACCACCTCGGGCCGGGTCGCGGTGATCACCGAGACCGCCTGGTCGACGTCGGCCGCCTCGCCGACCACCTCGACGCCGGTCTGCTCGGTCCTGCCGATCTCGGCCTGGACGCCCGTCCGGAACATCCGGTGGTCGTCGACGAGGACCACACGCACCCGACGTCCGGCCTTCTCCGCGCCTTCCGCCGGGCCGTTCGCCTCGGTCGCGTCGCTCATGACGTCTTCTCCGCCCTCTCCATCTCCAGCTCGACCTCCGTGCCGCCGCCCGGCACGGACCGCAGTCGTGCGGTACCGCCGTGGCGTTCCATGCGGCCGATGACCGATTCTCTGACACCCATGCGGTCGGCGGGTATCGAGTCGAGGTCGAAGCCGGGACCGCGGTCGCGGACGGACACGAAGACCGTCCTTCCTTCGGCTTCGGCGTAGACCTGGACGGCGCCGCCCTCGCCACCGTACTTGGCCGCGTTGACCATCGCCTCGCGTGCGGCCTGCATCTGCGCGCCCGTCCGCTCGTCGAGCGGGCAGTCCCCGACCACGACGACCTCGATGGGGACTCCGTGCTTGTCCTCCACCTCCGCCGCGTTGCGCCGGACGGCGTCGGCGAGGGTGGTGGGTTCGTCGGCCTCGTCCTTGCCGGTGCCCTCGGGCTTGTAGAGCCAGGTGCGCAGGTCGCGCTCCTGGGCACGGGCGAGACGGCGCACCTCGCCGGCGTTCTCCGCGTTGCGCTGGATCAGGGTGAGGGTGTGCAGCACGGAGTCGTGGACATGGGCGGCGACCTCGGCACGCTCCTGGGCGCGGATGCGCATCAGCCGCTCCTCGGAGAGGTCCTGGGTCATCCGGACCAGGTACGGGCCGGCGAGCAGCGTGATGCCGACGAGCACGGCGAGGGCCGCCTGGAGCACCGCGCCGATGTGCGCGGCGGAGCCCTGCATGACGAAGACGCCCGAGACGCCCGCGGTGACGAGCAGGACACCGACGCCCGCGCGCAGCAGGCTGAGCGTGCGGCGCCGGCTGCCGACCTCGACCCAGCGGGCCCGGCGGGCGTTGTCGGCCTGGCGCCAGACCAGGGCGACACCGGCGGCGACCAGGACCGCGGGAAGGAGATAGGCCTTGGCCCCGCGGGTCAGGTTGACGCTGCTCACGAACACGATGGACACGACGACCATGAGGAGCAGGGCGACGATCTGGCCCCGGTCCGGTTTGCGGGCGACGAGTCTGCGGCGGCCGTCCGCCGAGGTCTCGGTGGCGACCAGGGACGGCGGCCTCTGTCCGCCGACCCCGCCGACGCCGAGCGGCACGAAGAACCAGAACGCGGCGTACAGCAGCGCGCCGAGGCCGTTGGCCATGAACAGGCCGACGAAGACGAGCCGCACCCACACGACAGGCAGCCCGAGATGCCCGGCGAGACCCCGCGCCACTCCGCCGAGCCAGCGGCCGTCGCTGCTGCGGTAGAGCCTGCGCGGCGGCCGCGGGTCGTCGAGGGGCGCTGCTGCGGCTTCCGGCATGCCATCGATGGTCACACGCCCGCGATGGTGGAGCATCAGGGTCGACCCCCGAGACTCCCCTGATCTTCGGATTTCCCCGTGGGAACCCTCGCGTCCGGCCGTTCGAACGCCTCCCGGTCCGGCCTCGGGGCAGATCTCAGGGTTCGGCCAGGGTCATCCCGACTGCCGTCGCGGCCGCACGGCCGTCACCATTGACTCATGACTGATCACGAGCACGCCGCGACGGGTCCGGGACCCGGCCCCGGCCCGCGGCCCGCAGCGGGCACCGGGCCGTCGGATGCCGCGCCCGCCGCGGCGGAGACGGCCGCGACGGGAGCCGGCGCGCCCCGCACCGGCCCGGAGGCCGCCGACGCGGCTTCGCCGCGGTTCCGGCGCGACCGGCGGCACAAGATGATCGCGGGCGTGTGCGCGGGGCTCGGCCGCCACACCGACCTGGACCCGGTGATCTTCCGCATCACCCTGGCCGTGCTGGCCGCGACCGGCGGCATCGGTCTCCTCTTCTACGGCTTCGCCTGGCTCTTCGTGCCGTACGAGGACGACGAGGAGAACGAGGTCCGCAAGCTGCTGACCGGCCGGGTCGACGGGCAGGCCCTGGCGGCCGTGCTGTTCGCGCTGGTCGGCTGCGGAGTGCTGCTGACGATGATCAGGAACGGCCAGGTGCTGGCGTTCGCCGTCGTCCTCTCCCTGCTGCTGGCCGGCGCCGGCTACTGGTCGCGGCGGCGCGGCGCCCCCGACCCCGACCCGTTGTCCGCGCAGGCCGTCGCCGACGCCCCGCCGGAGGCCCAGGCACCGCCGGTCCCGATCTCCTACCCCTCGTGGTGGCGGGACCCGATCGTCAAGGACGGCACGCATGTGGGGGGCACCGGCTACCTCTGGGGACCGGCGGACGTTCCGGGCCCGCAGGTGCCGGGGCTCGACTTCCGGCTGAGCACGCCGTGGGTCCACGGCCAGGACCTCCGGACCCGGCCGAGCCCGCCACCGAAGCCGCGCGGGCCGCGCTGGATCGGCGGCTGGATCTTCCTGTTCGCGCTGGTGGCGGGCGGCCTGGGCACGGGGCTGACGTGGGACACGCACCCCTTGGGCACCAGCCTCCAGGCCGGTCTGGCCTGCGCGCTGATCGTGTTCGGGCTGGGGACGGCGCTCAGCTCGTTCCTCGGCCGCACAGGCGCCGGCTCGCTGTTCCTGGCCCTGCTCACGGCGGCCCTGCTGGCGGCCGCGACGGCCCTGCCGTCGAACATCAGCACCCACTGGACCCGGACGGCCTGGACACCCGTCACCGCGGCGGAGGTGGCGCCGGCGTACGACCTCGGGACGGGCGTGGCCACGCTGGACCTGACGCACATACGGGTCGCCCGCGGGCGGACGGTGTCGACCTCCGCCGAGGTGGGCGCGGGGCAGCTGAAGATCGTCGTGCCGGCGGACGTGACGCTGCGCATGAGCATCGACGTGGGGGTGGGTGACATCCGGTTGCCCGGTGAGGACAAGAAGGACGTGGACGTGGAGCCGGGCAGGCACAAGGACGTGACGTTGCCGCCCGCGAGCGGCGCGAGGAACGCGGGGACACTCGACCTGGATCTCCAGGTCGGCGCGGGACAGGTGGAGGTGACCCGTGCTGCGGCATGAGTTCCAGCCCGGACGGCTGGTCGTCGGTGTCTTCCTGACGGCGGCGGGGGTCGCCTACGCCGGTGACGTGGGCGGCTGGTGGGACACCGAGTGGTTCGCCGTCATCCCCGTGACGATGGCCGGCCTCTTCCTCGCGGGGGTGGCCGCGGCGCTGACCCGGGCGATACGCAGGCGCCGTGGCACCACCCCGGAGAGGTAGACGCCGGAACCGGTCAGAGGCCCAGCGAAGCCCGTGCCGAGCGGTGTCGGCGGCGGGCGCGGAGCATCGCGTCCAGGGAGAGGTAGGGGGCACCGGCGAGCACCAGGGGCAGCCAGGCCATCAGGTAGGCAAGGTCGTTGCCGTAGTAGTACGGGGAGTTGGCCCAGCTGATGGTCAGCCAGAGGCTGAGCGAGATCAGTGCGCCGCCGAGCGCGGCCAGCCGGGCCAGCAGGCCGAAGAGCGTGCCGAGGCCGACGGCGAGCTCACCGAAGGCGATCGCGGTGCCGAAGCCGACGGGGTTCTTCAGGGCCAGGTCGACCAGGGCCGGGATCGCGGCGGAGTCGCGGACGGCGCGCATGGTGTCGCCGATCGATCCGGAGCCACCGGATTTGAGGAAGGCGCTGTCGGTCAGTTTGTCCAGACCGGCGTAGATGAAGGTGACGCCCAGGAAGATCCGCAGGGGAAGGAGGGCGTACCGGGTGGCGGTGTCCCGCAGGCCGCGGTCACCGTCGAGATAGGGAGTGTGCGTGTCCGAACGAATGCTGTGAGTCATCGCCAGTAGCCGCCTCTCGCCGCTGTACCCGGGCCCCTCAACAGACCATACGTACGACAACGACGACCGTCTCAATCCTCTCCCGGACGTTTTTCCGAATTTCGGCCGGACCGACGCACCCGGGAGGGTGGAGAAAGGTGGGCAAGAAGGGCCAGGGGTGGGTCTGGCCGGGCCGCTCCGCCCTTCCGGCACCCGGCCGGCTCACTCCGTCACGTCGACCACGCAGCGGTTGGTCGCCACTCCGGCCGCCGTCACCACCTGGACCTCGACGGATCCGGGCTCCACGTCGGCCGGGACGGGGACGGTGAGGACGTGGTCCGTGGGGTTGCTGAAACCGCCGGTGACGGGGACCAGGGGGACGTGGACGTTGACGGGGCCGATGCGGACCACCATGCGGGAGAGACGGTCGGCGCCCTGGGCGCCGGGCGGGACGAAGCCGGTGCCGCGGATCTCGATGTCGTCGCCCGTACGGATCGGGGCGTCCAGGTCACCGGCCTCGCGGGCGCGGACGACGGAGAGGATCACCGGGCGACCGCCCTCGGCGTACTTGCCGGCCAGGTAGGTCGCGGCGGAGATCAGGACCACCGTCGCGAGCCCCCAGGGCAGGTCGGGGAGCTGGTCGGGGCGGCGGGCGAGCCGTACCGCGGCGAAGACCAGGGAGACGGCGCTGATGACGACGTACTGGATGTCGGCGAAGGTGCCGCGGCCGGAGTCGTCGGTGAGCAGGTCGGCGGCGCGGGGGCGGTGGGCACGCACCTTCTGCAGACGCTGGCCGGCGATACGCAGGCCGACCACCCGGCGCACCAGGACGGCGATGCCGCAGACCACGGCGAGGACGGTGACCGCCCCGGCACCGCGGGCGAGGTCGAGGCCGGAGATGAGGGCGTCCCGCTCGGCGGGAGAGGAGGCGGCGGCCAGCCGGCCGGCCAGGACGAGGACCGCGTAGGCGACGAAGAGGACCCAGGAGGCGGCGACGGCGCGGGAGGTGGACATGCGGTTGTCCTCGCCGATGACGGGGGCGAGCGCCCCGCCGCGCGAGCGGTGGAACCAGGAGGCGGCGGTGAGGGCGAGGGCCACGAGCAGGGCGGCGAGCAGTCCGGCGGTGCGGGCGCTGGTCCAGCCCGCACCGATGGCGGTGAGGGCCTGGGCGAGGAGTGTGATCACGACGGCGGCCCAGACGGTGCACGCGGTGCGCAGCCACAGGCGGGCGAGCCAGGCCTCGCCTTCGGCGCGGCCGCGTTCGGCCACCACCCCGGCGGACTGGGCAAGTTCCTCGGAGACCCACTGCCGGGAGGCGGAGGCCGAGTGGGCCACCGCCGCGGGCAGTCCCTGCCCGGCAGCGAACTCCTCCCGTTTGAGGAGGAATTCGGCGACCGCCCGTCGGTGTCCCTCGCGTGCCCCGTGCGGGCAGTCCCCGCACGCGCAGCCGCCGCCGTGGGCGCCCGAACCGGCGCCCTGCCTCGCCTCCTGCACCGCCACGCCCGACGCCTGCCTTCCCCACGCCCGGGGCACGACGCGCAGGGCCCTCCCCGGGGCCGGACGGCGTCATGCAACTCCCTTGTGTCGAGAGCGAATTGTGCCCTACGCCACGCGGTTCGCGTTCAGTGGGCCGGTCACGACGGGTGAAGATACGGCAGATGTGTTGACCCGGCTGCGAGAATTTCCCCATGGCCGAGATCATCCAGCGGGACGGGACCTGGGCCTTCGACGGCAGCACGGTCCGGATCACGCCGGGGCGGCACCGGTCCGTGCCGCTGTTCCGGCAGACCTACGGGGAGATCGCCGTACCCCTGGAGGCCGTGGCGGGGGTGGTGTACGAGCCGGAGCGCAGGCGGGGGCTGCTGAGGATGCGGCTGCGCCAGGGTGCGGACCCGTTGCTGCAGGCGACGGGCGGCCGGTTGCCGCAGGCGGCGGATCCGTATCGGCTGGCGGTGGACGGGGACCGGTCGGGGGTGGCCGAGTACGTCGTGGCGGAGATCCGGCGGTCGCTGCTGCTGGACCAGGTCCCGAAGGAGCCCGCGCGGGCCTATCTGCTGCCGGGGCCGCCGGTGCCGGTGTCGGTGCGGTCCTCGGACGGCACGGTGTCGTTCGACGGTACGCAGGTGCGCATCGACTGGGCCGACACCTCCGACCGGGTCAAGCGGGCCACCGGGCCCCGGATCATCGGCGTCGGCGATCTGGTGCAGGTGGAGTGGCTGCCCAACTCCGGGTACGAGGGCGGCTTCCTGCGGTTCGTGACCCGGGACACGGTGTTCTCGAAACTGCCGGCCGAGCGCGACCCGTACGCCCTGGACCTGTGGGGCAGTGTCCGCCGCGACCTGCTGACGGCACTGGTGGCGGCGGCGGTCACGGCCCGGCTGCCGCATCCGTCCACCCGCCCGGGCACGGAGGACCGCCCCCCGGTATCGGTGCCGCGCCAGTCGGCCGACCACCACGACGTCCTGCTGCGCAGACTCCGGGAGCTGGGCGACCTGCACCGCGACGGCGTCCTCACGGACGAGGAGTTCGCCGCGACGAAGGCGGCCGTGCTGCGGAGCTTCTGAGCAGGCGGCCACACCAGGCCCCGCAAGGGGCGCTGAGGGTACCCCCGGCCGAAGGTTGGGGGAGGAACTGCGCGACCAGCCACGATGGCACCGCAGACGACAGACGAAAGACGACAGACGGCAGATCACGGCGCTTCCAGCGCAGCGCCTAGCTGAGCAGGTCCGGTTCGCTGCGGCTGATGTCCTGCCACAGGGGCTGGTAGTTGATCCAGGCCACCAGGTCGCCGCCGAGCTGTTCCCGGGTGGCGACGGCGAGCTTGTGGTCGATGAGCAGCGGCCGGCCGGCCGCCTTGGCGGTCAGCTGGACCTGCGCGGACTTCTCCATCGACAGGAACCACCAGGCCGCCGCGTCCACCGAGTCGCCGACGGTCAGCAGCCCGTGGTTGCGCAGCACCAGCGCCTTGCGGGAGCCGAGGGCGGTGGCGATCCGGCGGCCCTCCTCGGCGTCGACGGCGACGCCGGTGTAGGCGTCGTAGAGGGCGTGGTCCTCGTAGAAGGCGCAGCTCTCCTGGCTGATCGGGTCGAGCAGGTCGCCGAGGGCGGACAGGGCGCGGCCGTGCACGGAGTGGCAGTGGGCGACGGCGACGACGTCCGGGCGGGCCGCGTGCACCTGGGCGTGGACGGTGAAGGCGGCCTGGTTGACGTGGTAGCGGCCCTCGATCACCTGGCCGTCCTCGTTCGCCAGGACCAGGTCGCCGACGGTGACGTGCTTGAACGGCATGCCGAAGGGGTTGACCCAGAAGCAGTTCGAGTACTCGGGGTCGCGGGCGGTGATGTGCCCGGACACACCGTCCTCCAGTCCGGCCCGGCCGAAGATCCGCAGCGCTCCGGCGAGCCGCTCCTTGCGATGCCGGCGCTCGTCGTCGAGCGAGTCGTACATCGGCGGCATCGCGAACTGGAGCTGGTCGGTGGGCAGCGGAAGGGGCGGGGTCGGCCCGTGCATAGGTCCTCCAGCACTGGGTTTGTGTTACGGCCGGAAGTTACCGCCGGTCAGCGCAGGAAAACAGAGCTGTTCTGTAAAGATGACGCGCGCGAGCAGATCGCGACAGAAGATGTCGGGAATCGACAGCCGCGTGACCCTTGCCGCACATGACGAAGAGGTGGCACAGCCGGAGCCGTGCCACCTCTTCACCAGGCCTACTCCCACTCGATGGTGCCCGGCGGCTTGGAGGTGACGTCGAGGACGACCCGGTTGACGTCACGGACCTCGTTGGTGATCCGGGTGGAGATCTTCGCGAGGACCTCGTACGGCAGGCGGGACCAGTCGGCCGTCATGGCGTCCTCGGAGGAGACCGGGCGCAGCACGATCGGGTGGCCGTAGGTGCGGCCGTCGCCCTGGACGCCGACGCTGCGGACGTCCGCGAGCAGGACCACCGGGCACTGCCAGATGGCGCGGTCGAGGCCGGCCGCGGTCAGCTCCTCGCGGGCGATCGCGTCCGCCTCGCGGAGCAGGTCCAGGCGCTCCTTGGTGACCTCGCCGACGATGCGGATGCCGAGGCCCGGGCCCGGGAACGGCTGGCGCTGGACGATCTCGTCCGGCAGGCCGAGCTCCTGGCCGACCATGCGGACCTCGTCCTTGAACAGCTTGCGGAGCGGCTCGATCAGCTTGAACTCGAGGTCCTCCGGCAGCCCGCCGACGTTGTGGTGCGACTTGATGTTCGCGGTGCCGGTGCCGCCGCCGGACTCCACGACGTCCGGGTAGAGGGTGCCCTGGACCAGGAACTCCACGGCCGGGCCGGCGTCGGCGATGATCTCCGCCTGGGCCTGCTCGAAGACCCGGATGAACTCGCGGCCGATGATCTTCCGCTTCTGCTCCGGGTCGGAGACGCCGGCGAGCGCGTCGAGGAAGCGGGCCTCCGCGTCGACGACCTTCAGCTGGACGCCGGTCGCGGCGACGAAGTCCTTCTCGACCTGCTCGGTCTCGCCCTTGCGCATCAGGCCGTGGTCGACGTAGACGCAGGTCAGCTGGGAGCCGATGGCCTTCTGGACGAGGGCCGCGGCCACCGCGGAGTCGACGCCGCCGGACAGGCCGCAGATGGCGCGGCTGTCGCCGACCAGCTCGCGGATCGCGGCGACCTGCTCGTCGATGACGTTGCCGGTGGTCCAGGTGGGCTTGAGGCCCGCACCGCGGTACAGGAAGTGCTCCAGGACCTGCTGGCCGTGCGTGGAGTGCATGACCTCGGGGTGGTACTGGACGCCGTAGAGCTTCTTCTCGTCGTTCTCGAAGGCGGCGACCGGGACGACGTCCGTGGCCGCGCTGACGGTGAAGCCCTCGGGGGCGGCGGAGCAGGCGTCGCCGTGCGACATCCACACGTGCTGCTCGGCGGGGGTGCCCTCGAACAGGGTGGAGGCCGTCTTGGAGACGTGCAGGTCGGTGCGGCCGTACTCGCGGGCGCCGGTGTTGTCGACGGTGCCGCCGAGGACCTGCGCCATCAGCTGGAAGCCGTAGCACATGCCGAAGACCGGGACGCCGGCCTCGAAGAGCTCGCGGTCCAGGCGGGGGGCGCCCTCCTCGTACACGGACGAGGGGCCGCCGGAGAGAATGATCGCCGCCGGGTTCTTGGCGAGCATCTCGGCGACCGGCATGGTGCTGGGCACGATCTCGCTGTAGACCCGGGCCTCGCGGACGCGGCGGGCGATGAGCTGGGCGTACTGCGCGCCGAAGTCGACGACCAGGACGGTGTCGGGAGCGGCGGCAGCGGGAGTCGCTGATGACACGGGGTGCCTTCCGGCGGTCGGGCGGGGGTCTGTGGTTACCGATTCTAACGGGGTGGGCGCGGGGCACCTCCCCGTAGTGCTGTGGCATACTCGCCCCCATGCTCACGCGGACGACCTTCCTGTTTACCTATGGCAACCGGCCCACCGGCTGCCATGGTCGTGCTGCTTGAGCAACTGACAAGCGACTTCCCCAGGCGCCCCGGGCCGACAAGGTCCGGGGCGCCTGCCGTTTCTCCGGACCCGGTCGCTCCGGGGCTCACCGCATCGCACCCCTTCCGGCAAGGACAGACGAGGAGCCCCCATGAACGCGATCGACGTGACCGGTGCCCGTACCCACGAGGCCGCCGAGGTGATCACCGGTGCGCGGGAGCGCATCGACGCGCTCGACGACCGGATCATCGGTCTGATCCAGGAACGGATGGCCGTCTCGGCCGTCGTCCAGGAGGCACGGATCGCCTCCGGCGGCCGCCGGGTGAACCTCTCCCGCGAGATGGAGATCCTCGGCCACTACAGCTCGGCCCTCGGCAGGCCCGGCACGCCCCTGGCGATGACGCTCCTGGAACTGTGCCGGGGTCGCATCTGAGTCGGGCGGACCTGAGTTCGGGACCTTCTCACCCGTACGGCGCGTGACCGGCCCGCGGACCGCCTCGTTGGTGGGGTGTCCGTGTCAGCCAGGGGCGGGCCCGAAAGAACCACGCGTGGCTTCACTGGAGCGATGAGGCGTACGGAACGTGCCGTGCGCCGTGGGACCTCGTTCCAGTCAAGTGACCGGACGGCAGGGGACAGCAGCCCGGTCACCCATGAGACGGCCGGCTCCGGGGACGCCCGGGGCCGACCGGCGGAAAATTGCAAAAATGCACAAGGGCTGGGTCAAACGGTTGCGGAGGCCGCGTACATCCAGCACGATGCGAGAAGGCCCGTAAAGCCTTCGGAGTTCCCAAGTCCCAGTTCAGGCACCGGAATTGCCGTGTACCGACCGTCCGCCAAAGGTCGGGACCTGCCATACGCCCCGAGCGCGCCGGGGCGCCGACCCGGGGCACGGACGGCGGTACAGGGCACAGAGACCAGCGGCGCAACCCCCCGGCGCCGCTCCCAGGCACCGACGCTGCCCTGACGTCGGTGCTGACGAAAGAAGGGCCCCGCGGCTCCGTTCCGCGGGGCCCTTCGCCTGTCTCCCGCGGGGGCCTTCGCCCGTCTGCGGAACAACGTGGGAACAACGTGGGAACAACGCGGGCGGACTAGGTCCGGCTGACCGTGCCGCAGGCCTCCTCCTTGCCGATGTCGCGGCTGCGGTCGTACGGGTCGACGGACGGGCCGCTCGGGGCGGTGCCGCCGGTCGGGGCCTGGGACGGGAACTGCGGGTGCAGATAGCCGTCGCTGATGCCGCACGCCGTGTTGCCGGCGTCCTCGTCGAAGCGGAGGAGGGTCAGGCGCCCGGGGGTGACCCGGTACCGCGTGGGGTCGGAGAGTTCGGCGTCGATGACGCGGCGCACGATCGTGCGGGTGACCTCGGCGTTGCCGTCGGTGGCGGCGTCGGCGCGGACCACCGGGTAGACGAAGGTGTAGTCGGCGTGCACGGCCACGCCCAGGAACTTGCCCTTCGCGAAGGTGATCCGGCCGCGCACCTTGACGACCTTCCCGGCCTCCTTCACGTCCTTCGGGTCGAAGCGGCTGAAGAGGAACAGCGGGTCGTGGGCCTTGCTGGGGCTGCGCAGCGAGGTCTTGAGGTTGTCGAGCACGTCGGGCTGCTTGGGGTCGAGCACCGACAGGGCCGCTGACGGGTTGCCGCCGGCTATGACGTCGGGGTTCAGGTTGGCGTCCACCAGCAGCTTCCTGGTCTGCTGGAGGGCGAGTTCGACACGGTCCTTCGGGATCGCACCGAGCGCGGTGGCCTTCGGCAGCACGATGCCGGCCGCGCCGTCGGCCCAGCGCAGCGCCGGGGAACCGGCGAACGGGTGGGCGAGCGTGGGGGTGTCGGGGGCGACCGCGGAGGGCGGGGCGGTCGGGGTGGTGGTCTCGGCGGGCAGCGGCGTGGTGGTGGTGTCCGTACCGGCGGACGAGCCGAAGGGGTGGCCAGGGATCAGCGACGGCCGCATCGCCACGACGGCCACGGCGATCGCCAGCGGGACGCCGACGACCGCCCAGGCCCTGCGGCGCCGGGCGGCCCGCCCGTTCCTCTCCTGCCAGGCCGGCCCGGTCCGCCAGCCCTCCGGCTGCCCCTGCTGCCCCTTGAGCCGCTCGGTCACCTCACGGGCCCGGGCGGACGGCTCCTTGGGGGCGGACTTGCGGATGTCCCGTTCGGTGTCCTTGAGGAACTGCGCCCACACCTCATCGGACACGGAGGAGGACGACGGCTCGTCCCCCGACGATTCTTCGGACCGTCTGTCAGACATGACACTCTCTCGCTCGGCCGTTCGACGGGGCGAGAATAGCCCCGGAAACGGCCGTGTCCATGCCCTGCGGTGACCTGACAGGTGAGTGACCCACCTCACATAAGGGTTCTGTGAATGTGGAGGCAACCATTCACAGGACTCACCGGTCACATCTGCGGAACCAGCGGTGACATCCGTCCGCCGCGGCTGACGCACGGGGGTCCTCATGAAGCTTCGCCAGGCCTTGGCAACGGCGGCGGCAGCAGCTGTCATCGCACCGGTCGCCCTGCTGTCCGCGCCGGCCGCGTTCGCGGAGGAGTCGCCGTCGACTCCCGCGTCGGAGAGCGCACCGGGCGGGACCCCCGGTGACACGACGTCCGCCTCCCCGTCGGACTCCGGCTCGGCCTCGCCGAGCGACGGCGCGTCGGCGTCCGGGTCCGCGTCGCCCTCCGGCTCTGCCGGCGGCAGCGCGAGCGCGTCGGCGTCCGCGTCCACCTCGGCCGGGCCGTCCCAGTCGGCGGAGCCGAGCGGGGACCCGTCCGACCCGGACGTGCCGTACTGCGAGGATCTCGACCAGGACTTCCGCGACGCCAAGGTGTCCGCCGACATCAAGGGCCTGCCCGGCAAGATCGTCGCGGGCGACGGCTTCCACCGCTTCGAGCTGGTCGTGACCAACGACGCCAGGACGGACGTCGAGGGCGTCGCCTTCTACGCCGAGATCGAGAACTACGAACTCGACGAGTCCAAGTACCTCAGCCCGTACGTCGACCTGGAGTTCAAGAACCCCGACACCGGCTCCTGGGACCGGATCGGCGACGACGACTGGGCCGGCGACTACTTCTTCTACGTGCCGAAGCTGAAGGCGGGCGCGAGCAGGTCGGTCGACCTGCGCGTCTCCGTCGACGCCAAGGCACCCGCCGGTGACGCCTACTCCTTCGGCTCCGGCGCCTACCTCGACAAGGTCGAGGGCCAGGACTGCATCGCCGAGGGCTGGGCCCAGTACGACTTCACGGTCCTCAAGGCCGGCTCGTCCAACCCGGACCCGGGTACGGCCACGCCGGGCGACGACGGCGGCAAGGACTCGGTGAAGAAGCCCCAGGGCAACGTGTCCGACCTGCCGACCGGCAACCTCGCCGAGACCGGATCCAGTTCGGCGCTGCCGGTGATCGGCCTGGTCGGCGGAGTCGCCGTCGTGGTCGGCGTCGGTGCGGTGGTCCTGGTGCGGCGGCGGAGGACCGGCGCGGACTCATAGGCAAGGTCGCGCGGACCGCCGTACGGCGGCGGCCGCGCACCGATCGAAGAGGGACCTGAGCTCGGAGGGGGGCACAGGTCCCTCTTCGGTGTCCGGCAGCGTGTTCGCCGCGCTGCTTGGTCGCCGCGCTGCTCTTCGCCCTACTGCTTCTTCGCCCTACTGCTTCTTCGCCCCGCTGCTCTTCGCCCCGTTACTTCTTCGGCGGTACGGCCGGGATGCCGAGGAACGGCAGTCGCAGCGCGCCGAAGGCCCCGGCCGGGACCGCCGGGCGGTGCGGCTCGACCGCCTGCAGGCGCCGGTACGGCTCGCCCTGCCGGGGGCGCGGGTCCGGCTCGCCCTTGTTCGGCCAGTAGGACATCGCCCGCTCGGCCTGCGCGGTGATGGTGAGGGACGGGTTCACGCCCAGGTTGGCGGAGACGGCGGCGCCGTCCACGACCGAGATGCCCGGATGGCCGTAGAGCCGGTGGTACGGGTCGATGACCCCGGTCTCGCGCGAGTCGCCGATGGGGCAGCCGCCGAGGAAGTGGGCGGTGAGCGGGGTGCCCATCAGCTCGCCGACGTTGCTGCCGGCGAAGCCGTTGATCTCCTCGGCGAGCACCGTGGCCGCCTCCGACGCGGCCCTGATCTGCTTGGGGTTGGGGGCGCCGTGGCCCTGCCGGGCGGTGAGCAGGCCCTTGCCGACGCCGTCCGGTTTCAGGTACGTCGTCAGGGAGTTGTCCAGCGACTGCATGACCAGGCCGATGATGGTCCGCTCCGACCAGCGCCGGTTGGAGAGCGAGCGCAGCACGAGGAGGGGGTGGCGGGCCGCGTTCGCCAGCCAGCCGAGGACGCGGGAGGAGCCCTCCGCGTACGGCACCTGGAGGATCGACAGGCCGCCCATCGCGTTGGAGCCCTTGCCGTAGCGGACCGGCTCGATGTGCGTGTTCTCGTCCGGGTGGATGGACGAGGTGATCGCGACGCCCTTGGTGAAGTCTGCCTTCGGGGTGCCGTGCGCCCTGCGGTAGCGCCGGTCGTCGGTCTGGGCGCCGACCAGGGCCTCGGAGTTGGTGCGGGTGAGGTCGCCGAGGCGGTCGGAGAGGTACGGCAGCTGCCCGCCGGCCTTCATGCGGTGCAGCAGGGTCTGGGTGCCGTAGGTACCGGCGGCGATGACGACCCGGCGGGCCTTGAAGGTCCGGCCCTGCGCCTTCCGGTCGTCGGTGGGGAGGGTGGCGATCGCGTAGCCGCCCTGGGAGTCGTCAGTGACGGAGACGACGGTGGTCATGGGGTGGACGACCGCGCCGGCCCGCTCGGCGAGGTGGAGGTAGTTCTCGTTGAGGGTGTTCTTCGCGCCGTGCCGGCAGCCGGTCATGCACTCGCCGCACTCGGTGCAGGCGTTGCGGGCCGGGCCCGCGCCGCCGAAGTAGGGGTCGGCGACCTGCTCGCCGGGTGCCGCCTTCGCCTCGCCGTCGGCGTCCTTGCCGTCGCCGAAGAAGACGCCGACGGGGGCGAGGTGGAAGGTGTCGCCGACGCCCATCTTCTGCGCCGCGGCCTTCAGGTGCACGTCGGACGGGGTCATCGTCGGGTTGAGCCGTACGCCGAGCATGCGCTGGGCCTGGTCGTAGTAGGGCTTCAGCTCCTCCTGCCAGTCCGTGATGTCCCGCCACTGGGGGTCGTCGAAGAAGGGCCTGGGTGGGACGTAGAGGGTGTTGGCGTAGTTCAGCGAGCCGCCGCCGACACCCGCGCCGGCCAGGACCATGACGTTGCCGAGGAGGTGGATGCGCTGGATGCCGTAGCAGCCGAGCTGCGGGGCCCAGAGGTAGTTCTTGATGTCCCAGGAGTTCTTGGGGAGGGTCTCGCGGGTGAAGCGGCGGCCGGCTTCCAGGACGCCGACGCGGTAGCCCTTCTCGGTGAGGCGTAGGGCGGTGACGGAACCGCCGAAGCCGGAGCCGACGACCAGGACGTCGTAGTCATAGGTGTCCTGAGACAACGTGCCATCTCCCCTTTGAGTGTGCACTGCGGGTGCTCGGTGGCTGGTCGCGCAGTTCCCCGCGCCCCCAGGAAAAGGAAGGTCGGCTATCGCAGCCTCAGTGCCTTCATCACCTTCAGGCTGGTGCTCATGAACTGGGCGTACTTCTCGTCGTCCATCCCCAGCGAGGGCGCCATCGGCAGCAGTCGCTGCTGGGCGACGGTCTGGGCCTCCGTGTACTTGAGGATGCCCTCCGAGCCGTGCCGGCGGCCCAGGCCCGAGTCCTTCATGCCGCCCATCGGGGACTGGACGCTGCCGTAGGCGGGGGCGTAGCCCTCGTTGACGTTCACGGTGCCGGTGCGCAGGCGGGCGGCGACAGAGCGGCCACGGCTGCCGTTCTTCGTCCAGACGGACGAATTGAGGCCGTACGGCGTGCCGTTGGCGTGCTCGACGGCCTCGTCCTCCGTCCTGAAGCGGTAGATGGAGACGACCGGGCCGAAGGTCTCCTCCGTGCAGACGGCCATCGCGTCCTCGACGCCGTCGAGGATGGTCGGCTCGTAGAAGTAGGGGCCGATGTCCGGGCGCGCGGTGCCGCCGGCGACGACGGTCGCGCCCTTCTCGACGGCCTCGTCGACGTGCCGGGTTACCGTCTCCAGCTGACGTTCCCCGACCAGGGAGCCCATGTCGGCGCCGTAGGCGAGGGACCGGCCGAGGCGCATGGCCTTCGTACGGGCGGCGAAGCGCTCGACGAAGGCGTCGGCGATCGACTCGTGGACGTACAGCCGCTCGATGGAGATGCAGAGCTGACCGGCGGAGGAGAAGCAGGCGCGGACCGCGCCGGCGGCGGCCTTCTCGATGTCGGCGTCGTCGAGGACCAGCATGGCGTTCTTGCCGCCGAGTTCGAGGGAGACGCCGACCAGGCGGGCGGCGGCGCCCTGGGCGACCTCGCGCCCGGTACGGGTGGAACCGGTGAAGGAGACGTAGTCGGCGTGCCGGACGACCTCGGGGCCGACGACCGGGCCCTCGCCGAGGACGACCTGGAAGACGTCCGCGGGCAGCCCCGCCTCGACGAGGAGGTCGCGGGCCCACAGGGCGGTCAGGCAGGTCTCGGTGTCCGGCTTCATGACGACCGCGTTGCCGGCGGCGAAGGCGGGGAGCGCGTCGCCGACGGAGAGTTCGAGGGGGTAGTTCCAGGGGGCGATCTGGCCGACCACGCCCCGCGGGTGCCGGAGCTCGGTCACCTTGGTGAGGGTGGGCATGGCGCCCGCGTGCCGCTTGGGGCGGAGGTAGGCGGGGGCCTTGCGGCCGTAGTGCCGGGCGGCGACGGCGACGGCCTGCACCTCCTCGTGGGCGTGCAGGCGGGCCTTGCCGGTCTCCAGCTGGATGAGGTCGAGGACCTCGGCCTGGCGGGCCAGGATCAGGTCGTGGAAGCGGAGCAGCACGGCGGCGCGCTGCCGGACCGGCACCTTCGCCCACACGGCCTGCGCGGCACGGGCCGCGTCGAAGGCCTTGGCCACGTCCTCGGGGGTGGACTCGGGCAGGTCGGCCAGCTTCTCGCCGGTGAAGGGCGTGTGGTTGGCCGTACGTCCGGAGCCGACGACACCCTTGGTGAGCTGGGCGACCAGCTCGGGCGTGACCACGTCGGCGGCGGTTCGGGCCCCTGCGGGCGCGGGGGCGAGCGGGTTCGTGCCGGTGGGGGCCGGTGCGTGGGCCGGGGCCTGCGAGTCCGTCATGAGCCGCAGGGTATTCGGGCGCGAGGCCTTTGGGTACCCGTGGGTAACCCGGTTTCACGGACTGCACACACCACGCCAGTGATCACTGGCAGGGAATGTGCTGATCAGCGGCCTCGGATGCCCTTGGGTACGGACGATCAGCCGCGTTCCGGTTTTTTGGCGAGGAGCAGGCCGAGGGCGGTGAGAGGGGTGAGACGGCGGGGTTCGGGGGCCGGGGGCGGCGCGGGGGCCAGGGCCAGGGGCGGCGCGGCGGCGGGTCCGGTCACCCATGCCGGAAGGGGCGCACCGGCGGCCTCGGCGAGCGCCTCGGCGGCCTCCTGGGCCGTCGGCCGGGCTTCCGGTTCCGGGGCGAGGAGCTTGTCGAGCAGCGGTCGGAGGGGTCCCTGTGCGCCGTCCGTGGCCGCCCGGAGCAGTGCGCCCAGGGACCACAGGTCGGAGGCGGGCCCGGCGACGCCCCGCCCCGCGCCGCACTCGGGGGCGTCGAAGGGGCCGCACCCCTGTCCCCCGCCGATACCGAAGTCGGTGACGACGACGCGGTCGCCGTCCGCCGCGAGGAGGACGTTGGAGGGCTTGAGGTCGCGGTGGACGATGCCGACGCAGTGCGCGGCGTGCAGGGCACCGAGGACGGCGAGGCCGATCCTGGCGGCCTCGGCGGAGGGCAGCGGGCCGCGGGCGGCGAGGACGGGGTGCAGCGCCTCCCCCTCCACCAACTCCATGACGACCCAGGGAAGTTCGTCGTCGAGGAGTACGTCGTGGATGGCGACGGCGGCCGGGTGGTCGACGCGGGCGGCGGCCCGGGCCTCGTGCAGCAGCCGGTGCGCGGCACGCTGCCGTTCCTCGCCGTCCGGATCTCCGTCCAGGCGCGGCTCCTTGACGGCGACGTCCCGCCCGTCCTGCTCGTCCCGGGCCCGCCACACGGTCCCGGCAGGCCCGGACCCGATGTGCCCGGCGAGCCGGTAACGCCCACCGATCAGCCGTCCCTCGACCGGTAGTTCGCCGTCTTCGCTCATGGCACATGAGTACCGTGCGCACCATGCCGTTGTCGAAGCGACGAGGTCAGCGAAAGGGGCCCCCGGAGATCCGGCAGGGCCCCTTCCCGTATCAGTCGGACGGCATCGCGGGCCAGGGGTCGAGCCCCGGGTCGGAGTAGAGGCACCTCAGGGGGCGCTCGGCGAGAATCGCGAGTTCCAGAGCCTCTTCAAAAGTGGCGCCCAGTTCCCAGATCCATCCCATCCCCGTGGCGATGACTCGCCCCTCCGCCTCCACGAAGACGCTGGAGTAGCTGAGCCATTCGCCCACCGGGAAGTAGGACCCCCCGAGAATGTTTTCCGCCTCCACAGCCATACCGCGCTGTCCCGCTCCGGCCGCGAGCGGATCGAAATTGAATGGATCGCCATTGCTGAAGTTGGGGCCTACCTCATTCAGCGGAGGGACGGAGATTCCTCCCAGACTGGCGAGTACCTCCGATGCCAGAGGGTGGACCCGATACCCTTCGGCCTCCAGAGGCACCACCCACTGGGCGGTGTCGACCCTCCGTTGGGCGCTCCACCCGGAGTTGCCGAGCGCTTCCAGCACATCCGGGTGGAGCGAGTCGAATCTGATCATGGCAGTCAGTATGCGACTCCCAGGTCGTCCATCAGCCGCTTGCATCTGGCACAGGGGTCGCCCGGGTCGCCATGTCCTGCGGTATTGGAGGTCGGCATGGAGTTGTTGCGGGACTTCACCGTGCGCATGGACCCTCCGCGGATTCCAGCGGACCCCTCGGCGTCCTGGGCCTGGACCAGGCAGTGCACCTCCGAGCATCCGCCGTGGTGGTCCACTCGCTGAACCGCCGAGCCGAGTTCCCCGGTCACAGGCTCGCCGTGCCGGTTGCGCCCGTAGTAGACATTGCCCGAGGGCGACGTGTATTCGGATGCGAACTTCACGCCCTGCTCGTTGCGCACGCTGTCTGCATAGGTGACCAGGGGATCACAGGGATTGGTGTTGTGAACCAACACCGGAGCGTTCCCCGCCAGTACATAGTACGTGTGCAGTTCACCGACGGTGAGGTTGTGGACCGTCGCTGTCAGGGCCGTCCAGCGCTTCACTGCGGTGATCTGGACGTGGCTGCCCGAGCCGGTGGTCAGCCACTCGCCCGCGTGCAGATCGGTGGCGTCGATCCACTCGCCTAGCTCCGGAACCCAGAAGGGGTGGTTGTAAGTGGCGTTGACCGACGCCGTCTTGGTGCCCTTCTTCCCGTCGACGTCGACGGTGACCTTGACGAGGTGCTTGAGGCCCACGCCCTTGATCTCAGCCGTGACCTTTTCCGGTTTGGTCTTCCCCGTCTCCGGATCGGTGGCCAGGACCTCGTCGCCGATCTTCACGTCCTTGATGGCTTTGGCCGTGCCGTCCGCCATCAACACCTTGGTGTCAGGAGTGAAGCTGTTCGGTTTCTTCACGGAACACGAGGCCACCTCCGCCAGCCGGTCCGCCTCCTTCCTGCTCTTGCGCCAGTCCTTGAAGGACTTCAGGAGGTCCTTGCCAAGCCCGTAGATCCGCTTGCCGAGGGCTGCGGCCTTGTCCCAGCGGAACAGGTACTTCTTGGCGAGCTTGGCCAAGGGCCCACCGCCCAGGAACGAACCCACCACGTTGAGGGCGGTGTTGCCGCAAGCCCCCAGGTTGCCGGTCGTGAAGCAGTCGAGGGCGTCGGTGATGCCGAGCTCGTCCATCGCGATCTTGCCGAGTTCCTTGGCGATCGCGATCGCGCGCTGCTTGGCCGAGTCCTCCTTCTCTCTGGCGTCGTCGGCCTTCGCCTGGGCCGGGGTGTAGGTCGTACCGCTGCCGGTACTGCCCGAGCCACCGTTGTCACGGGTGCCGACCGCGCCGCGGTGGGTGGAGGGGCCGGGGCCGCACTCGTTCCAGCCGCCGACGCAGTCGGCGAGGCGCATGCCCGACGCGTCGCTGTTGGAGACGGGGCTGTTGTTGGCGTACGCGTAGCCGTTGATCTGCTGCGGGTCGGTGTAGTCGACCACCGGGTCCGCCGAGAGGAAGCGGCCGGTGTCGGAGTCGTACTCGCGGGCGCCGAGTGTGGTCAGGCCCGTGGACTCCTGGACGGTGCCGCCGACGAAGCCCTTGTCGTTCACCCAGCCCGTGGACGAGGACGTGGAGTCGTCGCGGAGGTTGCCGAACGCGTCCATGCGGCGGCGGGTCGTCGAACCCGTCTTCGCGTCGACCGACAGCTGCGCGGTGCCCTGGTTGTCCGAGGCGAGGAAGTGGACGCCGTCCGCCTCGCGCATCGCGACCGTGGTGCCGGCGAAGCTGTAGTAGCGGGTGGCCGTGACCTTGGCCGTCGACTTGTCGTAGTGGAGTTCGGTGCCGGGGAGGTAGAACGTCTTCTCGGTGGGGGTGTCCCGGAGGACCCGGGCGCCCTGCGCGTCGTACTTGTACGTCGTCACCGAGTTGTCGGCGTTCGTGACCGTCGTCAGCTCGCCCTGCTTGTCCCAGGCCAGCGACTGGGTGTCGCCGTCCAGGACCCGGGTCTTCGTGTTGCCCGACGCGTCGTAGGTGTAGGAGTTCTGGGAGGTGACCGCGGGCGTGGTGCTGGTCGCGTCCGTCTTCTCCGTCACCGACGACACCGTGTGGGCGCCGGAGGCCGAGCCGTTGGGGCCGGAGCCCGTCTCGCCGTACTTGTACGTGCGGGACGACGTCGCCGCGCCGTTCAGGCCGTGGCGCACCTCGGTCGTGCGGTTGCCGATGGTGTCGTAGCCGTAGTCGGTCCAGTACGGGGTGACTCCCCCGACCGTCGACGCCGACGCTCCCGACGCGCAGGACGCGTCGGTCGAGCCCGTGCCCTTCGCGCCGTTCGACGCCACCGAGGACGTCCACGCGGACGAGACGCGGCCCAGGCCGTCGTACGAGAAGCACTGGACGTCGCTCGTGCCGCCGGTCGGGGTGTCGGCGACGGAGAGGATGTCACCGGCCTTGTCGTAGGTGTAGTCGGCGTCGTAGGCGATGCTCGACGCGCCCTCGACCCGCACCGACGAGTTGGTCAGACGGTCCGTGCCCGCCTCGTAGAAGTTGTTGATCCACGTCTTCTTCGCCGTCGACTCACCCGTGTACAGCTCCAGCTGTTCCAGGTTCGAGGTCGGCGAGTACGACGCGTCCGTGACGTAGCTCAGGCCGCCGAGTGAGGTCTTGAGGCCGGTCGGGCGCTGGAGGCCGTCGTAGACGTGGGACACCGACTCGCCGGGCAGGTCGCCGATCGCCGGCAGGGTGTCGTACTGCACCGTGCCGTCGTCGTTGTAGCCGGTGTCGAACTCGTACGTCCCGCCCAGCTGCGGCTCGGCCGTCTTGGAGAGGAAGTACTTGGTCGAGACGGGTGCGTAGTCGTTGTCGGGGTCCAGGGTCGGGTAGGTCACCGACGAGTAGACCGCGCCGTCCTTGTAGGTGTAGACGCCGTACAGCTCGCCCTTGTAGACCGTGTCGTACTTGGTGACGGAGAGCTTGGTGCCGGTGGTGGCCTCGCCCTGCCAGGTGGAGACGGCCCGGCCCAGTTCGTCGTAGAGCGTCGACGTCTTGTCGCCGTTCACCGTCACGGACGTCTGGCGGTCCAGCGCGTCGTACGTGTACGAGGACGAGCCGGTGTCGGGGTCGACCGCCGTCTTCTTGCGGCCCAGCTGGTCGTAGGTGTACGTCCAGTCGTTGCCCTTGTCGTCGGTGACGCCGGTCAGCCGGCCCGCGTCGTCGTAGCCGTACGACGTGGTGACCGCGTCGCCGTCCACCGGGTACTGGATCTGGGTCGTCGTGTTGTCCCGGGCGTCCTTCACCACCGTCGTCTTCACGCCGCCCTGCGGCGGGGTGGTCGTGACGCGGTCGCCGCCGTAGGCGTACGTGGTGCGGTAGTCCTCGGTGCCCTTGACCTTGAAGATCGAGGCCGTGGTGCGGCCGGCGCCGTCGTACTGCGTGACGGTCGTCGCGTCCAGGTCGTCGTCGACCGGGTCGAAGAGCGTCGAGGACGGCGAACCCGAGGCGAAGTAGGTGTCGTTGACCTTCGCCACCCGGCCCGAACCGTCGTAGAGCGTGTCGGCGACCATGCGGCCGCCCTCGCCCTCCGTCTGGTCCTGCCGTGGCCGGAGCCAGCCGTCGTACAGCGACCACTCGCTGCCGTACGACGTGCCGTCGTTCTCGATCTTCTGGGTGTGGACGGCGGCCGGACCGTCGGCGCCCCGGATCAGGTACTCGTACTTGATCGACGGGGTGAAGTTCTTCGCCTTGGGGCGGTCCTGCAGCCAGACCGAGACCAGGCGGCCGAGGCCGTCGTAGGCGAGGTCGGACCGCAGGCCGTTGGTGTCGGTCTTGGCGGTCGGCTGGCCCCAGGCCGGGGCGTACTCCGTGGACGTCGTCCAGCCGTCGATGTTGGTGACCGTCGCCTTGGTCGCCAGGCCGTAGGTGTCCGTGTAGACCGTGGAGGACGTGTACTGCGTCGACGACGACGCCGTCTCCGCGTCCTTGACCACCAGCGGGCGGCCGTAGGCGTCGTACGTCGTCACGGCGGTCGTCTGGTAGGTGGCCGTCGTGCCGTCGTGGGCCGACAGGCGCTTGGTCATGGTGGGGTCGCCCTTGGTGGGGGCGGCGCCCAGCGTCGTCGAACCGTCGTAGTAGGTGAGGTCGTCGGAGATGACGTCCTTGGAGCGGTCGGGGGTGGAGGCGCAGTCGACGCCGACCTCCTCGACCCGCGAGACCATCGTGTAGATGTGCGCGCTCGCGCTGTCCGCGTACTCGGTGCGGGTGCACTGGTTGTCGGCGACGCCGACCTCGCCGTCGTCGTCGACCGTCTTCTCACGGCCGGTCGCGTCGTCGTAGGTCGTGGTCGACTTGGTGTGGCGCCAGCCGCCCACCGCGAGCGCGGTGTAGGTGTCGGTCGAACCGTTCGCCACGTAACGGGCCTTGTAAGTGGCCCAGTCCCGGGTCTCCGTCGCGGTCACCGCGGTCCACGGCACCGTCACCGACTTCTCGGTGATGTCGTCGCCGTTGTAGGTGAGTGTCTCCAGCTCCTGGCCGGCCTTCCAGTCGGAGTCGTCGTAGGAGACGCCGTTGGAGTCGGTGACGGTCGCGGGGCGGGTGGTGCCGTTCTTGTCGACGTCGCCGTCGAGACCGCGGAAGAAGACGTGCTCGGTGCGGGTGTTGGCGGCGGAGTTGGTGCCGTCCGAGGTGACGACCCGGACCCTGCCGTAACCGCGCCAGTCGCTCCAGGTGCGGTCCTCGGTCTTGGTGATGCCGTCGGCCGGGGTCTTCCGCCAGCCCGCGTCGCCGAGGTAGGTGTACGAGGTGACCTGGTCGGCGTTGCCGCCGGTGAGGTCGGTCTGCACGACGGAGGCGACCACGTACTTGTGGAACCAGTCCGTGATCGGGTCGGTGGCGCCCGGCGGACTCCACTTCACCGGGAAGCAGCGCTTGACGGAGGAGTCCTCCGCCGGGACGTTGCTCGTCGTGCACTGGTTGTCGGCGTAGTTGACGCTGAGCACGCCGCCCGACTCGTTCTGCACCCCGGAGAGGCGGAAGCGGTAGAAGGGCTGGATGTTGTCGCCGGTCTCGTCGACGCGGTTGGGCAGCTGGGTGCCGTACAGCTGGACGGACGGGACCGAGGCGTCGGAGCCGACCTTGCCGGTGTGGTCGATCTTGCTGAGCCACAGGGACCTGGAGCCGTCGCCGTTGTCGGTGAAGTCGTGGGTGAGGCTCCAGACGTCGACCGGGGTGTACGCCGCGTCACCGGTACGGATCTGGGTGGTGACCTTCGTGAGCTTCTTGCGGGTCCAGAAGGTCGGCGAGTTCTGGCTGGGGCACTTGCTGCCCGACGCGCAGTTCTGGTCCCAGGGGACGTCCGGCCAGTCGGCGGCCGTGGAGTCCTTGAGGGCGTCGGCGGAGCAGTCGGTCAGCGAGCCGACACAGCGCTCCGCGGTGGTGAAGACGACCTGGGCGGCGGGCTTCGTGGAGTACACCGAGCCGTCGCGCTGGCCGTAGTCGATGCGCTTGAGGTAGCCGCCGCGGATGTAGGCCTTGCCGTTCTCGGTGGTCTTCAGGCCCTGCGTGTAGTAGTTCGTCTCCGTGCCGTAGAAGTACGACATGGCGTTGCCGTGCGGGTCGACGACGTAGTCGAGGTTCCAGCGCCAGGCCTGCGTGCAGTAGGCGTCGGCGAACGTGGACTTGTAGCAGGGCTCGCCGGAGTCGTCGCCGTAGACCGGGACGGTCCAGGTGGAGTCGGTCTCCTCGTTGCCGCTCGCGTAGCCGGTGAGGTGGTTGAGGCCGAAGTAGTACTGGGTGCCGTCGCCGGTCGTGATCTTCCAGTACTCGCCGTTGTCGTCGCCGTTGACGGCGCCGGTCAGGTGCTCGACCTTGGAGTTGTCGTCGGAGCTGATCCGCCACTCGCCGGTCTTGTCGTCCTTGACCAGCCGGCCCGAACTGCCGCCCGTCAGCGACAGGGTGGCGTTGTCGAACGCCCAGCACTCGTCGCCGTTGGTGTCGTCGTGGCCGTCGTCGGCGCAGGCCTTGTAGCTGCGCTCGATGTACCCGGGGTCGTAGGAGAAGCCCTGGCCGATCCACGAACCCTGGTTGTTGGTGGTGGCCGTCTGACCGTCGATGGACTGGGAGTTGTAGCTCAGGCCGACGGTCGGCTGCATGCCGCCGGGGACCGGCGGAACGCTCATCGGGTACGACCAGGTGAACGCGCCGGAGCTGGCGTCGACGCCCCACTGCGAGGACTGCGAGAGGCTGGTGGCCTTGTAGTCGCCGCCGTCGCCGCCGCTGCTCGCGGTGGCCGCGACGACCGTGGCCGAGGACGCGGCGGAGTCCGCTTCGAGGAGCTGGCCGGAGGGGCCCGAGGTGTCGGCGGCCGCCTGCACGGTCGCGGTCAGGGTCTGCTCGGCCCGGTCGTTCGCGGTCTTCAGGTAGGTCGGCGTCGAGCAGGACCTCTTCTCCGGCGTCGTCAGCACGCACGCGGGGTACGTGGCCAGCCGCAGCCGGGAGCCGTAGGAGCCGCCGAAGGCGTCGGCGAAGTCCGAGTAGTCCAGGGCGACCCGGGCCGGTCCCGCGGTCGCGGCGCCGTCGGCGCGGGCGACGGTGAACAGCACGCCGTCCACCCCGGCCGCCTCGGCGGCCTTGCGGTCGAGGACGGTGAGACGGACCGAGCCGGCGCCCTTGGTGCCGCCGGCCGCCTCGGCGGTCAGCGGCAGGTCCTTGGCCCGGACCGCCTTGCCGGACAGGGCGACCTCCGCGCTGCCCGCCTTGGGCCAGTGGGCCCTGGAGGTCTTCCTGACCACGGCCTTCCCGGCCTGGTCGGTCTTCCTGAAGGCCTTCGCCGTGGCGTTCTTGCCGCGTACCGGCTGGTCGAGGTCGGTCTGCGTCTTGGGCCGGGTGACGCCGCTGTCGGATGCGGTGGCCGCGGGAGCGTACTGCGGGAGCAGCCCTATGGACAGCGCGAGTCCGAGGACCACCGCGGCCCTTCTGCGACCGCTTCGCCAGGCCGGTCGGGCCGACCGGAACCAGGGAGGCGAGGACATCAACTCTCCTATGGAGTAGGGGATATACGGGAACGGCAGACATGCCGAGAAGGGCGGGCGGCTCGCAGTCGAGCCGCCCGCCCACGCAACGGGCCGGTTATGCCGGGGTCTCGTCGATGCTGGAGCCGCCCGGCAGCCCGGCGACCAGCGCCACCAGCGAGGCGTCCAGCGGACCCTGGTACATGCGCACCTCGTCCACGGCTCCGGAGAAGTACTCGCCCGCCGACGAACCGGTCAGCGCACGGCCGACCTGGAGGCTGGTCGTGCTGAAGTCCCAGGTGTTGTCCCAGGAGGCGTCGACCACGGCGACCCCGTTGACGTACAGGAGCGCGTCACCGAAGACCGCGTTGTAGACGAGGGCGAGGTGATCGCCGTCGCCCGCGGAGCTCGGGGCGTCGCCCTTGTCCAGTTGGGTGACGGTGACCGGCGAGGAGGTGTCCGCGTCGGTCACCACCAGCTGCCAGCGGGCGTCGGCCGCCGAGTACCTGACCCTGATCGCGGTCCCGTTGGCGCCGGAGAGCGACAGCACCGTCTCGTCGGCCGTCGGGCTCGCCGAGGCCAGCCGGGCCCGCGCCGTCAGGGTGAAGCTGTCCTGCGCGGTGAGCGGTCCGGCCGCCGCGCGGGTGGCGTAGCCGCTGACGCCGTCGAGCGCCAGGTGCCCGTCGCCCCACAGCGGCGGGGCCGGCGGGACGCAGTCCGGGTCGGCCTCGGGGTCGCAGGACTCGTCCGGGGTGTAGATGGACGCGCCGCCGCCGAGGGTCAGCCCGGTGCCGCCGCCGTTCTCCGGGGAGACGCCGTTCGCGGCCTCGTCCAGCTGCCAGTAGGCCAGCTGGTGCGGCTGGATGCCGCCGAGTTCCTGGCCCTCGGTGGGCGGGATGACCCGGTCGTGCAGCTTGACGTCCGCGACGCTGCCCTTGAGGTTGTTGGTGTAGCCGTCCAGGTCGAGCCGGCGGCCGATCTGCACGGCGCCGGTCGCGGTCCACACGGTGTGCCGGGCCTGCACGTCGTCGGCGACGAGGACGCCGTTGACGTACAGCATCAGCTTGCCGAGCTCGGCGTCGTACACGCCGATCAGATGCGTCCAGCTGCCCACGACCGCCGTGGCGCCGGAGACCTTCCAGGTGCCCAGCGTCTCCATGTCGCTGACCGGGATGCGGAAGGTCCAGGAGGCGGTGTCCCTGTCGTAGCCCAGCTCGAAGCCGGCCTGCGCGGTGCCGTCCTGGCTGACGACGGTCATGTTCTCGGTGGGCAGCGTCGGGAGCATCACCCAGGCGCTCACGGAGAAGGACTTGCCGGTGTCGACGGAGGCGCTGCCCGAGTCGAGGTAGGCGTTCTCGGTACCGTCGAGGGAGGCGGCGGTGTCGGTGGAGCCGAGCGGGCCGGCCACGCCGAAGGCCACTCCGGAACCGGGGGTCGCGGCCGGGGTGGTGCTGCTCCCGGCCGCCTTCGTGGAGCCCTTGGCGTCACCGAGGGTCCAGGCCGCGACGGGCGCGCGGCCGTCGCTGACGAGGAAGACGTGGACCGTCGGTGTCTTCTGCGGGTTGCCGGCGCCGTCGACGGCGGTCACGTGCAGGACGTAGGTGCCCTCGCTGGGCGGCATCCAGCGGATGGTCGCCGGTCCGCCGGTGGAGTCGGCGGCCACCGTCTTCTTCGCGCTGTCGGCCTGCGGGCCGGTGACGTAGTAGGTGTACTTGGTGACGTCGGTGGACGGCGAGTCCATGGTGAAGTCGCCGTAGTCGCCGACGCCCGTGTGCCAGGCCTCGTCGTCCGGGTACTGGGCCGAGGTGATCGTGGCCGCCTGGGGCTTGCTGGTGTCGTAGATGAACTCGCAGCGGGTCTGGTCGCCGTCGGTGGACCAGGCGCCGTAGGACTGCTGGTCGTAGCCGCGGACCGCCCAGGCGACGGTGGTGTTCGCCGGGACGGTGAACCCGGCCTCCCCGTCGCCCGCGACGTCGCTGCCGATGGTGTAGAAGAACGTGGCCACGCCGGTCTGGTCGCTCCAGCTGGAGTCGACGGTGGTCTTCTTGGCCGTCGTGGCGTAGTGCGTGACCGTGTCGCCGCTGGAGTTGGTCCACCAGACCTTGAACTGGGCCTGCAGGGTCTCGGAGTTGGAGCCGACGTCACCGTGGTCGTAGTCCCGGATCACGGCGGAGACCCGCGGGGCCTCGGTCACGTAGTGCTCGGTGGCCGCGCCGTACTCGCAGGTACCGCCCGGCTTCATCTGCAGGTCGTCCTGGACGGGCTCCAACGGAGGCCGGTTGTAGGTGACTTCGAGGTGCGCGTTGCCGCAGAACCGCTTCCAGTACGAGGTGTCGGACTCGCTGCCCGCCTTCAGCCGGAAGGTGGTGGTGTCCCAGGCCTTGTCGGCCGCGGTCTGGATGGTGTCCTGCACGTCGAAGCGCACGTTCTGGTTGGTCGAGGTGCACGAACCGGCGTTGTCGGTCGGCGACTTGGAGCCGATCGTCGCCTTGGACGACGGCTGGTTCGCCCAGTCGGTCTTCGAGCTGATCGCGCTCGCACCGGTGCTGTTGACCCGGGCCAGCTGCACCTCACGGGCGCTGGAGCTGTAGGTGAACACCTGCGTCACCGCGAACTCGGCGCTGACGATGTCCTTGCCCGCGAAGGTGCCGGTCGGGATCGCGAAGAACTGCCGCTTCACGTCCGCCGAGCTGCTGCACCGCACCGACACGTCGGAGGGGCACAGGCCGACGCCTTCGTCGTCGTCGAACTTCCAGAACGAGGTGCCCGAGTAGTGCGAGGAGACCATCGTCCAGCCGGTGCGGGTGGCGGTCTTGACGACCGGGTCGATGTAGACCGGGTAGACGGTGTCGGGGGCGGTGAGCAGGTCCGTGTCGGGGGTGAGCGTCATCGTGTCCGCGGAGACGTCCACGCCGACGTCGGCGACCCTGGCGCCCTCGGGGGGCGTCTGGGTGTTCTCGTCGGCGGCGGGCGCGTCGTCCTTCGCCGTGCGACTGGAGTCCCACATCACCGGCTGCGGCGCCTCGAAGACCGCGCCGCCCGAGCCGGTGTCGGTGGCGGTCAGCCCGCCGTCGCCGGTCTCCGTCAGGTTCACCGAGGAGGTGTCGAGCGGCAGGCGCAGCTTCGCCAGCTCCGGGTCGGCCGCCGCCTTCGCGTTCTTGACGACCAGCACGTGCGAGAAGCCCTCGGCGCTGGCGGTGACCTTGAGGTCGACGCCGTCCAGGACGTTGCGGTACGTGGCGGTGGAACCGTCGATCCGCGGCTTCGGCAGCTTGTCCGGCCAGTCCAGGGAGACGGAGCGGCCGTCCTTCTCGATCTCGGCGAAGGTCGTGTCACCACCGCCGGAGAAGGACATGGCGGTCAGCGCCGCCTTCGGGGCGAGGGTGCCGTTCTTCCGTCTGACCAGCGTGGTGTCGATGTCCGTCCACCTGCCGTCGACGCGGGTGCGGACGGGCTGGACGTACTCGCTGACGGTGAACGTCCCGTCCGGGTTGGCGACGGTGGTGCTGCGCTCGTCGCGCAGGCTCTGGATCTCGACGGCCCTGCCGGACTTCTTCGCCCTGGTCTGGGCGGCGGCCGGGGAGAGCGGCGAGCCACTGCCGTCGGAGGATTCCTTGGCGGCCGACGTCTGCTCGGCGGCCGGGGCGGGGACGACGCTCAGACCGGTCGTCAGCAGGGCCGCCACCGCGGCGGCCGCGACGAGCGGGCGGCGTCCGGGGCTTCTGCGGATCTTCATGGTGCGGTGCTCTCTGCTTCCGTGCCGGCCGTTCACCCGATCACCCCGAACGTCGAGCCCGCGTCGGGCAGGCCGCCCGATCCGGGCACGTGGACCGTGGCCCCCGTGCTGGTGGTGCCGTCGATGTCGGACCACGGCAGGACGTACGCGACGCCCTTCGAGGTGGCCGGTTCCTTGCTGTAGGGCACGCCCACGTAGAGGTTGGTGCTGCCGCCTGCGAGAGCGACACCCGTGTAGTCGCGGGCGGTCGCGGTGCCGGGCAGCCCCGAACCGCGGAAGAGCTCCTTGTCGTTGGCGCCGAGGGCGGCGTCGAGCGGCCGGAAGGTATGCACGGCGCCTGCGTCCTTGACCGTCGGGGTGTCCTTGCCGGGCTCGCCGACGGCGAGGCGGACATTGGCCGTGGTGGTCACGACGGTGGTGTCGGTGTTGGCGATCGCCACGCGCTGGCCCATGAAGTCACCGGCGACCGCGTCGCCCTCGACGTCCGCCACGCTGTTGTCGAACGCCGCGATCTGCGTGTATGCGCCGGACGGCTGGATGCGGACGACCGCCACGCCGCCCGCGTCCGGCGTGGTGCCGATGTCCTCGCCCGGGATGCCCACGGCCAGCAGGACGTCGGAGTTGTACGTCTGGTCGCTGGGCCGGTACCCGGTCATGGAGACCGAGGAGCCGAAGCGGTCCCCGGCCTCCGCCGCACCGCCGATCCCGGTGCTGTCCTGGCCGATCCCCACCAGCGGCGTGGGCATGCCGCCGGAGAGGGTGTGGCTGAAGACGTCCACGGCGCCCGCGAACGCCAGGTCACCGGCTCCCTCACCCGGAACGCCGACGGCGAAGTAGCGGTTGGTTCCGGCGAGTGAGTAGCCGAAACGGTCGTTCTCCTCTGCGTCGCCGTTCACCCCGGGAGAGTTCTGGGTCAGGGAGACCTTGGTGGTGCCCTGGACGTACTCGATGCACCCGGCGTCGGTGTACGTCGTGCCGTCGACCGTGACCCCTTCACCGGGGACCCCGATGACCAGGTACGGCACTCCGCTCGCGGTCGTGCCCGCCTTCAGCGCGTAACCGAACCAGTCGTACGCCTCGGTCGCCGTGGCGGAGTCGAACCCCGCCTGGCTGTAGCCCTGGATCGCGGAGCCCGTCCCGATGCCGGTGGGCGTGCCGTGGATGATGTAGATCGCCCCGGCGTCGACGAGGTTCTTGCCGTCCTTCACGACGTCCTCGTACGGCGCGCCGACCACCAGGTCGCTGCAGCCGTCGCCGTCGGCGTCGTAGCCGGCGTAGGACGTGCCGAAGCCGTCGCCGGTCTCGGGCGTCGCGTCCATGCCGCTGGTCGCCTGGGAGATCTCCGAGACGCCCTTGCCCCCGCCCAGGACCACCCGCACCAGGCCGGCGCGCTTGGCCCCGTTCACCGTGGCGCCCGGGTCCGCGATCACCGTGTCCTGCAGCCCGTCGCCGTTGAAGTCGCTCGCCGTCCCCGCCGTGCATGTGGCGGCGGCCGCCTCCGGGGAGGTCAAGGTCACGCCTCCCGTCGCGGCCAGGAGAAGGCCGGCCAAAGCGACCATTTTCCCCGCCAGATGTGTACGCGTACGCACACTCCACCCCTCGTTGTCCCGTCGGGCGAGCCCAGGTAAGACCACCCTATGAATGACGTAAGAGCAGACTAAATACGAGACAAATAAAGGCCGTCAAGACCGCTCAAGAAAACCAGCTGCACACAGCAACCACACAGAGCGGCACCATCTTTGCCTTATGTACCGCAACGAACGAGAAGGGGACTCCGGACAGCAAAAGGGGCAAAGGATGCGCCACCCACAGGCCCACCTGCGGCAACCTGACGGCGCTTCACGAAATATTCACATGACGGCTCCGGAATGGTCGTGATACGTTCATGACCGGAAGAGGCTTCATATCCAGAGACCGCCACGCCCCCTTTTACCGGTATCCGGGCTGCGATCCGCCGAGGCAATTACGCCTGTCGACCTGCGCGATAATTCGACAGAACGGTCGCCCCATCTTTTCGGTTATCCAATTCCACACCCGCATCACCTCCTTCCCTTCTGTAAAAGATTCGTCAACGCCTGACCGGGCAGGTAAAATCTCGGGAATGCCGAGAATCAAGGTCAGTGTCATCGTCCCCGTCTACAACACGGGGGCCTATGTCGACGAGTGCGCACCGTCGTTGCTGGAGCAGAGCCTGCCGGCCGACGAGTACGAGGTGATCTACGTCGACGACGGGTCGACGGACGACACTCTGGCCCGGCTGGAGAAGATCGCTGCCGCGTATCCGAACGTCCAGGTCCACACCCGCCCCAACTCGGGCTGGCCGGGCGCGCCGCGCAACCTCGGCATACAGCACGCCAGGGGCGAGTACGTGCAGTTCGTCGACCACGACGACATGCTCGGGCCCGAGGCCCTGGAACGGCTCTACGAGCACGCGAAGCGGAACGAAGCCGACGTCGTGCTCGGCAAGATGTCCAGCACCATGGTGCGGCCCCGACGGGTGTTCCGGCACACGGTGGACGCCTGCACGATCGACAACGACGAGCTGATGCAGACGCTGACGCCGCACAAGATGTTCCGCCGGGCCTTCGTCGAGCAGCACGGCCTGCGCTTCCCGGAGGGACCCTGGTTCCTCGAGGACATGCTCTTCGTCACCGCCGCCTACCTGAAGGCGCAGCGCGTGGCGATCCTCGCCGACTACCCCTGCTACTACTGGATGAAGCGGGACGACGGAGGCAACAACACCCAGCACCGGTTCAACCCCCGGTACGGGTTCTGGCCCAATCTCCGCACCATCGCCCGCCAGCTCAAGGACGGCACCACACCCTCCGACGACCTCGACGCCTTGCAGAACCGGCTGCTGCACCGCCTCTACCAGGTGGAGATCCTGGCCCGCGCCCGGGAACCCGAAGTCCTGCGCGAGAACCCGGCCGACCAGCGCCCGCGTTTCGAGACAGCCCGTCAGCTGGCCCTGGAGGAGTTCCCGCCGACCGTACGGGAGGGGTTGCCCGCGGTGTCACGGCTGCGGGCCGAACTCCTCGAAAGCGGCGACTTCGACGGCGCGGTCACGTTCGCCCAGCACATCCGCGAGGTGCAGGCCCGCGGCGAACTCGGCCAACCCCGCTGGGAGGACGGCCGCCTGGTCGCCGATGTCAGGCTGAGCCTGGTACGAGGGGACGGCGAGCCCCTGGCACTCGTCCAGCGGGACGGGAAGCACTGGCTCGACCCGGAGTTGCTGGGCGGGGTGCCGGGAACCGAGGACGGCTGGGAGGTCCGTGACCCGTTCCGGCTCGCCTACGCCGAACTGGTCGTCAAGGACCGCGACCGGGAGGACTGGTGGTACCCCGAAGGCGACCTGGACGTACGGCTGGAGCCGCTCGGGGACGGCCGGTCCCGGCTCGTCGCGTCCGGGCGGCTGACCCTGGATCCGGAGCGGCTGGCGGGCGGCCGGCCGCTGGAACGCGGGCCGCACGAGGTGTGGGCGTTCGTCCAGTTCCTGGGCGTCGACCGGTTGATCCGCATGACCGGCGACGCCACTCCGAACACCCCGGCCGCCACCCCCGCACTCACCGGCGGTCGGCTCGCCCTCCCGTACTGGACGGCGGGCCGGGCGCAGCTCACCCTCGACGTGGGCCCGCGCCTGCGCAGGCTCGGCCCCGACACCGCCGAGGCCGCCGCCGCGAACTCCGCCCGTGGCAGCCGCTCGCTCCCGTTGCCGTACGTGGCGGCGGCCGCGTCCACCGCCCCGGCCGCCGTCAAGGTCACGGTGTCCACGCTGGCGGTGGACGCCGAGTTGGCCGCCGACGCCGGTGTGGTGCACCTGCGCCTCCCGGCCCGCCTGCAACTGCCGTCCGGACGGCACCCGGTCACCCTCCCCAAGGCGCCGGCGCCGGTCGCGTACGCGGTCGTCCGCAACGGTGCCCTGCTACGGCTGGAGGGCCCGGCCTACCGCCCCGGCACCGCCCGCCGTCTCGTGGACCTGGTCCGGCGCACCCGGTAGCGGCCCTGCCTCAGGTGGCCGTGAACGTGTCGACGGCGACGTCGAAGTACTCCCGTGCCTCCCGCACCTTCCCGACCGGCGCCGACACCCACACGTCGTAGAGCCGGCCGTCCTCCTCCCAGCAGAGGTCGTAGGTGTGCCGGGGGCCCTCCGCCGCGCTGAAGCCCTTCCAGGTGAACTCCCAGAAGGCGGCGGGGTGTCCGGAGCGGGTGGTGTCGGTGACCCGGCCGTCGTGATAGCCGGGGTTCGTGCTCGGCCCCTCGGCCGCCGCGCGCCGCAGCACCCCGCCCGGTCCGCCGGTCTGCGTCTCGGAGAGCCTGATGCCGAGCCGGAAGGTCTGCCCCGCCGACATGTAGAAGACACGCTCGCCCTGCGGGTCACGGGTGAAGCCCTCGGGGACGGCGAGGGTGAAGCCTGCCGGGTCCCGTGCGAGGCGGTAGCCGGAGGGCGCGGTCCGGGACGGGGCGGTGGGCGGCGGGGCGGTCGTGGCCGGGGACGGCGTGCCGGCCGTCGGCGAGGGGGGTGCCCGGTGGGAGGCGGAGGCGGCCGTCGTCCCCCCGGGGCCCGGGGCGGTGCCGCCCCCGTCGCCGTGGAACAGCAGCGTGGCCGCCGACACGCCCGCCCCCGCCATCGCGGCGACCAGCAGCGCGGCGACCAGCATCCCGCGGGTGGAGGGCCGGGGCGGCACGGCGGGTTCCGGAGGCGGCGGCCACGGAACGTCCCGCTGGGTCGGCGTGTACGAGGCGACGCCCGCGCTCCGCGCCGCGTCACCGGCGTCCGTCACGGCCCCCGTCTCCAGGAACCCGCGCAGCATCAGCTCGGCCTCCGCCGCGCCCAGCCGGCGCTCGGGATCCCGCTCAAGCAGCCCCCGTACGACCGGCAGCAGCGGCTCGGCCTGGGCCGGTGGCCGGATCTCGTCGGAGACCACGGCGTGCAGGATCCCGCCGAGCGAGTCACGCCGGAACGGCGACTCGCCGCTGAGCGCCGCGCACAGCAGCGCCCCCAGCGACCACAGGTCGGACGCCGGTCCTGACCGGCCGCCCGACATCCGCTCGGGCGCGGTGTACTCGGGCGAGCCGACGAAGGACCCGGTCTCGGTGAGCGTGGTGGCGCCCGCGACCTGGGCGATCCCGAAGTCGGTGAGCACGACACGCCCGGTGGCGGCCTCCACGAGGACGTTGGCGGGCTTGATGTCCCGGTGCAGCACCCCCGCTCCGTGCGCCGCCCGTACCGCGCTCAGCAGCGCGATCCCGATCCGCGCGGCCTCGCCCACGTCCACCGGCCCGCTCCGCGAGATCCGGTCGGCGAGCGAACCGCCCTCGATCAACTCCATGACGATGTAGGGCCGTCCGCCGTCCTCGACGACGTCGTGCACGACGACGATGTGCGGGTGGTGCAGCTGGGCGACGGCCTGCGCCTCGCGCAGGGTGCGGTCACGGCGCAGCCGGGCGTCGTCGTCCGGGAGGGAGTCGTCGACCGTGAGCTCCTTGACGGCGACCTGCCGTCCCAGTAACTGGTCGGCCGCGCGCCATACGACACCCATCCCGCCCCGCCCGAGCCGCGCCTGCAGGCGATAACGCCCCGCGATCAGACGGACGGCGTCCCCGTCGGTCCCCATGGCCCCATGATGCCGCACCGGACCCGAACCTTCCGGACGGTGACAAGCCAAGCCACCTGACCGGAACGCGGCTTTCCGGGGCTTTCGGCGGCGCGCGGGCGCGTCACCCGGACGACCCGGGCTCCTGCCAGCTCTGCAGGATCCACTTGAACTGCTTGGCGGCCGTCGCCCAGTCCTTCGCCGGCGACGACACGTAGATCGCGTACTCGACGCCCGCCCGTGAGTAGTACGTCTCCTCGATCGCCTGCCGGGGCCCGGCCGTGTTCGCCCCGTCCTTGGCCAGCGCCGTCCAGGTGTACTCCCACACCGACCCGTCCCGGTCCCGGTACAGGTTCTGCTTCATGGTCACGCGGTTGTAGTCGACCAGCTTGTGCAGCTGCTGCTCCAGGTCCTGCTGGTGCGCGAGTGCGCTGGAGAAGTCGGGCGAGCTGTCCATGGCGATGCGCACGAAGTGCTTGCCGCCGTCGGGCGAGTAGTCGACCTGCCTGAGGTCGGGGTCGACGTCGCCGCCGACGGCGTAGACCTTGCGCGTCCAGCCCTCGGGCAGGGAGAGGCTGAAGCCGAACGGGTCGTGCACGGTGTGCCAGTCGGTGGGAACGGCCCCGCCCGGAGCCGCGCTCGCGCCGCTCGGGGAGGACGCGCCGGAGGTGGCCGGCGAGGCCACGCTGCCGCTGCCGTCGTCCTGCTGTCCGGAGCCCCACTTCTGCAGCGCCACGGCCGCCCCGCCGCCGAGCAGCGCGGCCAGGGCGACGACGAGCGCGAGGGTCCGCAGCCGGCGCCGTCCGGGCCGGGCGGGGCCGGGCGCGGAGGGCGGGCCGATGGTCGTCGGGGTGTTCGTGGCACCACCGGAGGGACGCTGCCCCTCGTAGGAGCCGCCGAGCGAACCGGCGTAGGAGTTCGGGTAGGAGCTGCTGCCGTACGAGCCCTCGTACGGCGCTCCCTCCGGGAAACCCTCCTGACCGGCGCCGGAGTCCCGGCGCGTCCCGGCGCCACCGCCGCCGCGGAGCTGCGACCGGGTCGGCACGTACGCCTGTGCCCCGCTCGGCCGCCGGCCCTCCGCCGCCTCGGCGAGCATCTGCTCGGCCTCCTCGGGGCTCGGCCGCTCGGCCGGTTCCTTGCGCAGCAGGGCCGTGATGACCGGTTCCAGCGGGCCCGCCGCCTGCGGCTCGGCGGCCTCGTCCTCGACGACCGCCTGCATGGTGGTCAGCGGCGAGGTGCGGCGGAACGGCGAGCGCCCCTCCACCGCCGTGTACAGCGTCGCGCCCAGCGCCCACAGGTCGGAGGACGGCCCCGGGTCGTGCCCGCGCACGCGCTCCGGCGCGAGGTAGTCGACGGATCCGACCACTTCCCCGGTACGGGTGATCGTCGTGTCGCCCTCGATCTGGGCGATGCCGAAGTCGGTGAGGAGGACCCGGCCGTCCCGGCCGATCAGGACGTTGCCCGGCTTGACGTCCCGGTGCAGCACCCCGGCGCTGTGCGCGGCGCGCAGCGCGCGCAGCACCCACAGCCCGATCCGCGCGGCCTCCCGCGGCTCGATGCGCCCCTGTTCCTTGACCGCGTCGGCCAGGGAGTGGCCCTCGACCAGCTCCATGACGATCCACGGGCGGCCGTCGTGTTCGAGTACGTCGTGGACGGTGACGACGGCGGAGTGGTTGATGCGCGCCGCGGCCCGGGCCTCCGCCCGGGTGCGGGCCAGCAGGACGGCCTGGTCGCCCTCGGAGACGTAGAGCGCGGCCGTCAACTCCTTGATGGCGACAGCCCGGTGCAGCACTTCGTCATGGGCGCGCCACACCCGGCCCATGCCGCCGCTGCCGATGATGTCGGCCAGCCGGTAGCGGCCCGCGATGAGCAGGCCCTGCATCTGATTCACGTTGCCCCGCAATGCTCTTGTCAGGGTCAGACTAAGGACCGCTCCCCGGTCAGGGAACAAGGGGGGTCCCACGGAGACAGCACTGTGACGGTTCTCGCTTCCGCCACCCGATGTGAACGAAATCCCCGCACCGGAACGGGAACCAACCGCCCCGGGGATGCGTTGACTTCCGCCCGGTACGCCCCTTTGTACGTCTGCGGCCGCGGCCGCCTCTCAGCCCGTGTACCGGTACGTCGTCGACGCCTGCTCGAACAGCGTGGTGACCTCGTCCCGGTCGGCCTCCGGACCGCGCACCTGCACGATGTGGTACCTCCCGTCGATCAGGAAGACCATGTTGCGCACGAAGAGGTCGCCCTCCTGACCGTCCGTCCAGGTGAACTGCCCCTCGGCCGACACCTGCTGACCGACCGTGATGGTCCGCAGCCCGCCCGCGGTGGCCCAGCTGGAGTCCCGGTAGGGCTGCAGCTCCGGTTCCTTGTCCCGCTGGTAGGCCATCGGGTCGCTGCCGAAGGCCGCCGCGCTGTCCCGCCCGGCCACGACGATCAGCTCGAACTTCCCGTGCGAGTAGATCACCTGGCCGCTGCCGTTCTTCGGGGAACGGCTCCAGCCCTTGGCGACGGCGACCCGGAAGCCGTTCGGGTCGTCGCGCAGGGTGAACCCGTCGGCGACCGTGGAGCCGCCGGTCGAACCAGCCGTGGTCTGCGTCTCGGTGGACGGGGTCGACGTGGGGGTCGGTGTCGGCGTCGGCGTCCGGTCGTGGCCCGGCGTGGGACTCGCCTGGCCGGCCGTGCCCGTCCGGTCGCCGGCGGCCGCACCTCCCTCGGCCCCGGTGTCCTTCTTCGGCAGGAACAGCATGGCGTACGCGACCGCCGCGGCCAGCAGGAGCAGGACCAGCAGAAGCAGGGTGCGGCCCAGCCGGCGCGGGGACCCGGCCTCCTCCCGGGCCCGCTTGTGCCGGCCGTGCGTCGCCGGGAGCCCCGCCCTGCGCCTGCGCACCAGCTCACCGCGGCGCCGGACGATCGGCAGCCGCCGGGGGTCGGCGGGCGGCGCGGCGACGACATGGGCACCGGCGTCCGGTTCCGGCGCGGACCGCACCAGCGAGCGCAGCCAGCCGCGCAGCTCCTCGAAGTCCAGCCGTTCGGTGGGGTCCTGACGCAGCAGCGACTCCACGACCGGTCTGAGCGACCCGCACTCCTCCGCGAACGCGGGCGGCTCCGAGCACACCAGCTGCACCAGCTCGGCCGTCGACTCCTCCGGGTACGGCGCGTGTCCCTGGACCGACCGGAACAGCAGCGCGCCGAGCGCCCACAGGTCGGTGGCCGGCCCGATGGGGGCCGCCAGCTGCCAGTTCTCGTGCACGGGAACGGCCTGCTCCGGCGCCCAGCGCTCGGTCACCGGCCCCACGACGGTCATCCGCACCTGCCGCGCCCGCTCGGCGGCCAGCGCGGTGCCGGGCCCCCGCCGTCCGGGAACGGCGGCAGCGGGCTCACCCCAGCGGGCGGCGGCGGGTCCGGCACCCTGCGCCTGCGCGGGTACGACGGCGTGCGGCCGGCCCTGGCCGCCGGGGAGTTCGGCGTCCGGCCGGGGCGCGCCCGTGCCGATGCCGGTGAACGGAGCGCCCGCGCCGGTGCCGGTCGGCAGACCGCCCGCGCCGGGTCCGGCGGTCGGGAGCGCGGTGCGCTCCTGGCCGGGTGCCACCGCCGGGGGTGTGCCGGGGCGATGTGCGGCGCCGTGCCAGGCCGACGGCGCGCCGCGCACTCCGTAGGGGTCCGCGATCTGGCCGGGCGGCATGGCACCGGCGGCCCGCTGCTCCCCGCCCGGGGCCTGCGCCTGCCCGTTCGCGTACGGCGGTTGCGCCACGCCGTTGGCGTACGGCTGCTGGGCCGGCCCGTGGGCGTGTCCCGGACCGTACGGCGACTGCGGTGCGGCCGCCGGAGTGTCGCTCTCGGCCGACGGCCGGGCGCCGGGCAGCGCGGCCCGCCCGTTCTGCTGGGCCTCGTGGACCCGGGCGGCGGCCCTGGCCCCCGCCCGGTACGCGGCGATCGCTCCGGCCCGCGCTGCGCGGATGTCCGAGCCGGTCTCCAGTGCCGGCCGCTCCACGGCCCCCGTACCGGCGCCGCCCGGACCGGTGCCGCCGGTCCCCTCGTCCGGACCGGCCCCCGGCAGCCCGCCGGCTGCCCGCGCCTGGATCGCGGCACGCCGGGCGGCCTCCGGATCGGTCTCCGGCGCGCCGGGCGCCTGTTGCGCGCCGCCCGTACCACCGGACGCACCACCGATGCTCCCGATGCCCCCGACGGGCACGACACCCGAACCGGCCGAACCGCTCGAAACGCCCGTACCGGGCGCGGCGTTCAGGCCGGGCGGACCGGACGGCCCGGACGGCCCGGACGGCCCGGACGGCCGGGACGCGAAACCGGGGGTGGCGGAACCTTCCGCCACGCCGGCCGGCCGACGGCCGTCGGTCGGCGCGCCGCCCTCGCTCTCACCCTCGGGCGCCGGTACCGGGTCATACCCGCACAGCGCCTCCTCCGCCGCCCCGGCCGCCAGGCCGGTCAGCATCACCCGGCCGTCGTCGCAGACGAGGACCGTGCGGGCGGTGATGTTGCGGTGCACCCAGCCATGGGCGTGCAGCACCCGCAGCGCCATCAGCACGTCGGAGGCGACCTCGGCCGCCCGGTACGGGCTCAGCGGCTGCTCCGCGAGCACCGCCGACAGCGGCCGGGCGGCGACCGACTCGCTGACGATCCACAGCGAACCGCCCTCGGCGAACACGTCGAATACCTGGTCGAGCCGGGGATGGTCGGGGATCCGGGCGGCGGCCTGCGCGGCCTCCACGGCGCGCCGCACCACCGGGTCGCTGGGCCGGCGTGTCGCGGTGCGCGCGGTCGGCGGCCGCCGCGCGCCACGGTCACGCGCAGTGAAACCCTCCGGCAGCCCCTCGGCGTCCAGCACCTCCGCCTCGACGACCTCCGGCAACGGCACCTGGCGGACGAAGACTTCCTGTCCGCTGTAGGTGTCGAAGGCCCGGGTCTCGGTGTGTTCGTACTCGTCGGAGGGGGGCAGCGGCAGGCGGTAGCGGTCGGCGAGCACCCGACCCGCGTAGTCGTCCACGTTGCCTCCCCCGGCCGCCCGGCTGGTCAAATCCGTTCGTTTCGCGGCCCGTTCTGCATGCATACCTGGATGCGTACGGTCCGCAACCACTCACGATACGTGCCGGAGGCAAGTCTCATTGTGGGGATGCGAATTTGTCACTTGGGCTCGAAGGACACCGTCAGTGTCTTCCAGGTGTCCTTGCGCAGCTCACTGTTCCAGTCGTCGGCCTTCGCGGTGTACATCAGCGCGTACCCCTGCTTGGAGCTGACGACGAATCCCCGGTCGACCGTGTGGTACTCGGTGCCGCCGTCGATGTAGGTGAACTCCCAGTCGGCCGTGTTCCAACCGCGGTAGGCCACCTCGGCTATGCGGATCTTCTGGTACTGGGAGCGCACCATGTAACGCTCCTGGTTCTTCCAGTCCGCCACCGGGTCGTCCTTGGGCGTGCTCGTCCAGGCGACCAGCAGCTTCTGCCCGTCAGGGCCGGTGAACCGGTCTCCGGCGGAACTGCTGGTCTGGAACTTCCAGCCCTTGGGCAGCCCGATCGAGTACCCCTGGTCGCCGTTGTACTTGGTCACCACAGGCGCGCTGCCACCGGCGCCATCGGTGTCGCTGCCACTGGAGTTCGACGCCGAGGCCGAGTCGCCGCCGGAGTCGTCCGAGCCACCGCTCCCGGAGCCGTCGGGCCCCGAGGCGTCCCCGTCCGTCCGTGTGCCGCCGCTCGTGTCCTGCTTGGTGGAGTCACCCCCGGAACCGGACTTCGAGCCCGAACGGGAACCGCTGCTCGCGCTCGCCCCCGTGGACGCCACCGCCTTGGAACCGCCGCTCCTGCCGCTCCCCTTGCTGTCCCCGTCGCCGCTGTTCAGCACGACGGCGAGCACGGTTCCGAGCACCGCGAGCACCACCACCACGGCGATGACCACCAGGGTGCGCCTCGGCACCACGTCGGTGAGCGGCGCCTTGGGCACGGGCCGGGGCGCCAGGTCCAGATCCGGCGGCGGCATCACGGGCCACCCCGAACTCGCCTTGCCCGCCGCGGGCTTGCCGCCCGCCGGGGTGCCGGCGGCGCCGGACCCGCCGGGCGCGGCCGGACGCGCACCCCCGACCGGCCCCGAGGGCGAACCGGTCACGACCGGAGCGGCGGGTGCCGCGGCCTTGCCGGCCTCGGCGCCCGCGCCGGCGCCCTTCGTGCGGGTCGCGGCCGCGGCACCGGCCGCCCCCGCGGCCTTCCGCACCGACCGCAGCGCCCCGCGCAGCTTCTCCCCGGCCTCCTCGCCCCGCTTGGCCCCGGCGCCCTTCTCCTCCTGCGGCGCCTCGGGCTGCGGAGGCAGCGGTACGACCCGGGTGGCGTCCGCGGGCACTTCCTCCGGCGCGTTGATGACCGCGTTGAGCATCGCCCGCGCGCCCGCGTCGTCCAGCCGCTTGGCCGGATCCTTGGTGAGCAGCCCGTAGATGACGTCCTTCAGCGGTCCCGCGTTCTTGGGCTCCTCCAGCTGCTCGGTCATCACCGCCGTCAGGGTGGCGATCGCCGACCCCTTGTCGTAGGGCGGCGCGCCCTCGACCGCCGCGTACAGCAGGCCGCCGAGCGACCACAGGTCGGCCGCCGGGCCGGGCTTGTGACCGCGGGCCCGCTCCGGGGAGATGTAGGAGGGGGCGCCGACGAGCATGCCGGTGGAGGTGATGGACGGGTCGCCCTCGACCTGGGCGATGCCGAAGTCGGTGAGCACGACCCGGCCGTCGCTCCCGGAGATCAGTACGTTGGACGGCTTCACGTCCCGGTGCAGGATGCCCTCGCGGTGTGCCGACCGCAGCACGTCCAGGACCGCCAGCCCGACCTCGGCCGCCCGCTTCGGCTCCAGCAGGCCGTCCTCCCGGATGACCTCGGCCAGCGACTTGCCCTCGACCAGCTCCATCACGATCCAGGGCCGGTCGTCCTCGTCGACCACGTCGAAGACCGTCACCGCGCTGTTGTTGCGGATCCGGGCGATCGCCTTGGCCTCGCGCAGGGTGCGCGTGATCAGGCGCCGCTTCTCGTCCTCGTCGATGTTCGACGGGAACCGCAGCTCCTTGACGGCCACCGTCCGGCCGAGGGTCTCGTCCTCGGCCCGCCACACCGTGCCCATGCCGCCGCGGCCGAGCACTCCCCCCAGCCGGTACCGCCCGGCGAGAAGACGCTCACTGTTGTCCTGACGAGTCTCCTGACGAGAAGTCCCCGCCCGCTCCGCCTCCGACATGCGTCCCCTCATGCAACCCGCCCTGACAGAGCCTCCATTGTCCCTCACCCGACAAGTGCCCGACGCCCAGGGGCCCCCTGATCGCGCATCGGGGCCGGCCGACCGGAACCCCCGGTGACGAGTGCGTCACGCGGGCGGGATGATGAGCCGTGAGAGGGGAGGAACCCGGATGCCGTCTCTTCGGACACTGGTGGCCATACCGGCCTCTGTTGCCCTGCTGTTCGCCCCGTTGATGGCCGGTTCCGCCTCCTCCGCGGAGGCCACGGACCCCCTCCTGTCACAGTTCGTCATCAAAGGCGGAGCACCGGCCGCCGCGCTCCTGGACCGCGACGGCGACGACGTCCACTACGCGGGCGCCGGGCCGGGCATCACCCGTGCCGACCACTTCCGGGCCGGCAGCATCACGAAGACGTTCATCGCCACCGTCGTCCTGCAACTGGCCGCGGAACACCGGCTCTCCCTCTCCGACTCCGTGGAGCGGTACCTGCCGGGACTGCTGCGCGGACGCGGCGTCGACGGACGGCGGATCACCCTCCGGGCCCTGCTCAGCCACACCGCCGGGCTCGCCGACTTCACCGCGGCCACCCGGGGGACCGTCCCCCTCACCCCGCTGCAGGCCGTACGCCTCGCGCTCGCCCTCCCTTCGACCCGGCCGGGCCACTACGCGTACTCCAGCACCGACTACGTCGTGCTCGGCATGGTCATCCGTCAGGTCACCGGTCACGCGTACGCCGTCGAGGTCCGGCGCCGCATCATCACCCCCCTCCGTCTCACGGGCACGTCCTTCCCCGGTGCCCGCACCTCGCTGCCCTCCCCGCACGGCCGCGCCTACGCGACCGACGGCTCCGACGTCACCGAGCTCGACCCGCGCGTGGCCGGCGCGGCGGGTGAGCTGGTGACCACGCTCGACGACCTGGACCGCTTCTACGCGGCGCTGCTGGACGGCGAGCTGCTGCCCCCGCCCCGGCTGCGCGAGATGCTCGACACCCGTGCCGCACATGGCGCGTACGGCCTGGGGATCTTTCCTGTGAAGCTGCCGTGCGGGACCACGGTGTGGGGACACAACGGCCGGATCGCGGGCAGCTACGTGCGGAGCGCCGCCTCGATCGACGGCCGGCATGTCCTCACGTTCCGTGTGAACACGACGGCGATCGCAGACCCGGACGTCGAACCCGCACTGCTCGCTGCCGAGTTCTGCCCTCACCATGGATAGAACGACCGGAAGCGGGCGGGAGATCCCACGGCCGGGTCGCTCGATCGGGTGCGGTCCGGGCGCCGGCCGGCACGGACGGTCCGGCACCGCCGGAAACCACCGTCGCGGCTCGGCGCCGCCGCGGCGAGCAGGGTTCTCCGGCGGCCGACCGGCATGGACTACCGGGGCACGATCTCCGGTGCTCCCAGCCTCGCTGCGTCCGCTGTCTGGTCGTCCGGCTGGAGCTGGGATTCGCGTTCGGCCTCGACGCGCTTCTCGTAGTGCTCCACCTCGCGTTCGATCTGGTCCTTGTCCCAGCCGAGGACCGGGGCCATCAGTTCGGCGGCCTCGCGGGCGCTGCGGGTGCCGCGGTCGAAGGTCTCGATGGAGATCCGGGTGCGGCGGGTCAGGACGTCGTCGAGGTGGCGGGCGCCCTCGTGGGAGGCCGCGTAGACCACCTCGGCGCGCAGGTAGTCGTCGGCGGCCGACAGCGGCTCGGCCAGGCCGGGGTCGGCGGCGATGAGGTCGAGGACCTCCTCCGCCGTCGAGCCGTAGCGGTTGAGGAGATGCTCGACGCGGGCCACGTGCAGGCCGGTGCGGGCGGCGATCCTGGCCCGGGCGTTCCACATCGCCCGGTAGCCCTCGGCGCCGAGCAGCGGGATGTCCTCGGTGACGCACTCCGCGACCCGCATGTCGAGTCCGTGCACCGCCTCGTCGACGGCGTCCTTGGCCATCACCCGGTACGTCGTGTACTTGCCGCCCGCGACGACCACGAGCCCCGGCGCCGGGTGCGCGACCGTGTGCTCGCGCGACAGCTTGCTGGTGGCGTCGGACTCACCGGCCAGCAGCGGGCGCAGACCGGCGTAGACGCCCTGCACGTCGTCGCGCGACAGGGGCACCGCGAGCACCGAGTTGACGTGGTTGAGGAGGTAGTCGATGTCGGCACTGGAGGCGGCCGGGTGGGCCTTGTCCAGGTCCCAGTCGGTGTCGGTCGTCCCGATGATCCAGTGCCGGCCCCACGGGATGACGAACAGGACCGACTTCTCGGTGCGCAGGATCAGGCCGGTCGTGGAGTGGATGCGGTCCTTGGGGACGACCAGGTGGATGCCCTTGGAGGCGCGGACGTGGAACTGCCCGCGCTCGCCGACCATCGCCTGCGTGTCGTCCGTCCACACCCCGGTCGCGTTGACGACCTGCTGGGCGCGGATCTCGTACTCCCCGCCGCTCTCCACGTCCTGCACCCGGGCCCCCACGACCCGCTCGCCCTCGCGCAGGAACCCGGTCACGCGCGCGCGGTTGGCCGCCTTCGCGCCGTACGACACCGCCGTGCGCACCAGGGTCGCCACATAGCGGGCGTCGTCCATCTGGGCGTCGTAGTACTGGAGGGCGCCGACCAGGGCGTCCTTGCGCAGCGCGGGCGCGACCCGCAGGGCGTGACGGCGGCTCAGGTGGCGGTGGGCCGGCAGGCCCCGGCCGTGGCCGCGGGCCATCGACATCGCGTCGTAGAGCGCGACACCCGAACCGGCGTACAGGCGCTCCCAGCCCTTGTGCTGGAGCGGGTAGAGGAAGGGCACCGGCTTGACCAGGTGCGGAGCGAGGCGCTCCAGGAGCAGGCCGCGCTCCTTGAGGGCCTCGCGGACCAGGGCGAAGTCGAGCATCTCCAGGTAGCGCAGGCCGCCGTGGATCAGCTTGCTGGACCTGCTGGAGGTGCCGGAGGCCCAGTCGCGGGCCTCCACGATGCCGGTGTTCAGGCCCCGGGTGACCGCGTCCAGCGCGGTACCCGCGCCGACCACTCCACCACCCACCACCAGCACGTCCAGCTCGCGCTCGGCCATGGCCGCCAGGGACTCCGCTCGCTGCTCCGGCCCCAGTGTCGCTGTCCTCACCGCTGCCTCCCGCTCTGCCGCCATGCGGCCATCGCTCGCCATCGGTCCATCGCTCGCCATCGGCCGTCGCCGGCCGCGGGTCACCGATCGGCACCGGTCACCGGCACCTGCTGGTCACTGGTACCCGCCGGTCACAGGTCGATGTCGGTCACTGGTCGCCGGCGGCCGCCGGTCGTCGATCGCGTCGTCGACCACGTCGTGGGCCCGGTCGTCGATCGCATCGCCGATCGCGTCGTCCGCCGCCGAACGCGTCGTCGGTCATCGGTCGCGTCGGCCGCGCCCCCGGCGGGCGTGGCCCCTGCCCAAATTCTGACCGGCCTGCCCGGCTTCAGCCACCACTCGCCCCCAGCCTGTGGACAACGGCCACCGAACCCACGGAAGACACATGAACACAATCCCGCATAACGGTCATATTTACTCCTAGTCTGACCGTGCGCCTCGCTCATCCTGTCCACCGGGCTTGCGCACCTGTCCCGCTTCGGTTACTGGGAAGGACGGCCCACGCCATGCCCGCAGACCTCGCCGTCATCGGACTCGGTCCCTACGGCCTGCCCCTCGCCCAGGCCGCCGTGGCCGCCGGCGTCTCCACGATCGGCTACACCACCGGCCCCGAGGCGGGCTCGCTGAGCCCCGCCGAGCTGCGCCGGATGCTCGCGAAGGGCTTCCGGGTGGCCGAGGACCCGGCGCAGCTCGGGCGGGTCCGCACCGCCGTGATCTGCGCGCCGACCCCGCGCGGCGCCGACGGCGGGCTCGACCTGGGCCAGGTGGAGGCCGCCGCGCGCACCCTGGCCGCGCGACTGCGTCCGCACACGACGGTGATCCTGGAGTCCCCCGTCCATCCGGGGACGACGGAGGACTTCCTGCGGCCCCTGCTGGAAAAGGGCTCGGGCCTGCGCGCGGGCCGCGACTTCCACCTCGCCTACTCGCCCAGTCGGGTGAATCCCGGCAACCGGGACTTCACGCCGGCCAACACCCCGAAGGTCATCGGCGGCCTCACGCCCGCGTGCACGGAGTCGGCCGCCACGTTCTACGGCCGGCTCACCGACAAGGTGGTACGCGCGCGTGGCCCGCGCGAGGCCGAGACCGTGCAGCTCCTGGAGACCAACTTCCGGCACGTCAACATCGCCCTCGTCAACGAGATGGCCGTCCTCTGCCACGACCTGGGCGTCGACCTGTGGGACGTCATCCGCTGCGCGGAGACCAAGCCGTTCGGCTTCCAGACCTTCCGCCCGGGCCCGGGGGTCGGCGGCCACGGCGTCGCCCAGGACCTGTCCGACCGCGCGGGCCGCGGCCTGCGCATGGTGGAGCTGGCCCAGCAGGTCAACAGCCGGATGCCGGGGTACGTCGTGCAGCGCGCCGCCGCCCTCCTCAACGAGCACGGCAAGTCGGCACGCGGCGCGCGCGTGCTGCTGCTCGGGGTCACCTACAAGGCCGACCTCGCCGACCAGCAGAACAGCCCCGCCCAGGAGATCGCGATCCGCTTCATGGAGCTGGGTGCGTCGGTCAGCTACCACGACCCGCACGTCGCGTCCTGGAACGTCCTGGACCGCCCGGTGCCGCGCGCGGACTCCCTCTACGAGGCCGCCGCCGACGCCGACCTGACGATCCTGGTCCAGCAGCACCGCACGTACGACCTGCAAGGCCTTTCGGTGAAGGCCCAGTTGCTGCTGGACACGCGCGGGGCGACCCCGACGGGGGCGGCACACCGGCTCTGAGCGCCCCCGACAGGGGCGGCCCACCGCCTATGAGCGGACCCGGCGCCCGCGGCAGGCGGCTCGTGGGCCGACTCACCCGGGCATGCGAAGGCGCCGGCGCACCCGGGCATGCGGAGGGCCGGCCACCCACCGGGTGACCGGCCCTCCGGCCGCCGCACGGCGGCCGCGGCCTACCGCTTGTGCTGCGAGTCCGCCACCGTCACCTCGACGCGCTGGAACTCCTTCAGCTCGCTGTAGCCGGTGGTGGCCATGGCGCGGCGCAGGGCGCCGAAGAGGTTCATCGAGCCGTCGGGGGTGTGGGACGGGCCGGTGAGGATCTCCTCGAGGGTGCCGACCGTGCCGAGGTCGACCTTCTTGCCGCGCGGGAGCTCCTCGTTGACGGCCTCCATGCCCCAGTGGTGGCCCTGGCCGGGCGCGTCCGTCGCGCGGGCCAGCGGGGAGCCCATCATCACCGAGTCGGCGCCGCAGGCGATCGCCTTGGCCAGGTCGCCGGACCAGCCGACACCGCCGTCGGCGATCACGTGCACGTAGCGGCCGCCGGACTCGTCCATGTAGTCGCGGCGGGCGGCGGCCACGTCCGCGACGGCGGTGGCCATCGGGACCTGGATGCCGAGCACGTTGCGCGTGGTGTGGGCGGCGCCGCCGCCGAAGCCGACCAGGACACCGGCCGCGCCGGTGCGCATCAGGTGCAGGGCCGCCGTGTACGTGGCGCACCCGCCGACGATCACCGGTACGTCGAGCTCGTAGATGAACTGCTTCAGGTTCAGCGGCTCGTGCGAGGAGGAGACGTGCTCCGCGGAGACCGTCGTACCGCGGATGACGAAGATGTCGACGCCGGCGTCGACGACCGCCTTGGAGAACTGCGCGGTGCGCTGCGGGGAGAGCGCCGCCGCCGTGACCACACCGGAGTCGCGCACCTCCTTGATGCGCGCGCCGATCAGCTCCTCCTTGATGGGGGCCGCGTAGATCTCCTGGAGGCGGCGGGTGGCGGTGTCGGCGTCCAGCCCGATGATCTCGTCGAGCAGCGGCTGCGGGTCCTCGTGACGCGTCCAGAGGCCTTCGAGGTTGAGCACGCCCAGGCCGCCGAGCTCACCGATGCGGATCGCGGTGGCCGGCGAGACGACCGAGTCCATGGGGGCGGCCAGGAACGGCAGCTCGAAGCGGTAGGCGTCGATCTGCCAGGCGATCGAGACCTCCTTCGGGTCCCGCGTACGGCGGCTGGGGACGACGGCGATGTCGTCGAAGGCGTACGCCCGGCGGCCGCGCTTGCCGCGCCCGATCTCGATCTCAGTCACGTCTGTGGCCTTTCCCTCTTCGTTTCAGCGTCTTCCAGTATCGCCGACGGGTACGGCAAGGGCGGCCCCGGTGCGCCCGGGACCGCCCTGGAAAGGCCCTGAAGAAGCTCGGGCGACTACTTGCGGCTGTAGTTCGGCGCCTCGACCGTCATCTGGATGTCGTGCGGGTGGCTCTCCTTGAGGCCCGCCGCGGTGATCCGCACGAAGCGGCCCTTGGACTCCATCTCGTCGACGGTGGCCGCGCCCACGTAGCCCATGGTCTGGCGGAGCCCGCCGACGAGCTGGTGCAGCACGTTGGCCAGCGGGCCGCGGTAGGGCACCTGGCCCTCGACGCCCTCGGGGACGAGCTTGTCGTCGGAGGAGACCTCGGCCTGGAAGTAGCGGTCCTTCGAGTACGACCGGCCCTGGCCGCGCGACTGCATGGCGCCGAGCGAGCCCATGCCGCGGTACGACTTGAACTGCTTGCCGTTGATGAAGAGCAGCTCGCCCGGGGACTCCTCACAGCCCGCGAGGAGGGAGCCCAGCATCACCGTGTCGGCGCCGGCCGCGAGCGCCTTGCCGATGTCGCCGGAGTACTGCAGGCCGCCGTCGCCGATCAGCGGGACGCCGGCCGCGCGGGCCGCGAGCGACGCCTCGTAGATCGCGGTGACCTGCGGGACGCCGATGCCGGCGACCACGCGGGTGGTGCAGATCGAGCCGGGGCCCACGCCGACCTTGATGCCGTCGACGCCGGCGTCGATCAGCGCCTGCGCGCCGTCGCGGGTGGCGACGTTGCCGCCGACCACGTCGACGTCCACGCTGGACTTGATCTTCGCCATCCAGCTGAGGGCGTTGCTGTTGTGGCCGTGCGAGGTGTCGACGACCAGGAAGTCCACGCCGGCCTCGGCGAGCGCCTGGGCCCGTTCGAGCGCCTCGGGGCTCGCACCGACGGCCGCGCCGACGAGCAGGCGGCCTTCGGAGTCCTTGGCCGCGTTGGGGTACTTCTCGGCCTTGACGAAGTCCTTGACCGTGATCAGGCCCTTGAGGACGCCGTGGTCGTCGACGAGCGGCAGCTTCTCGATCTTGTGCTTGCGCAGCAGCTGCATGGCCTCGGTGCCGGAGATGCCGACCCTGCCGGTGACCAGCGGCATCGGCGTCATGACCTCGTGGACGCGGCGCGAGCGGTCGCTCTCGAAGGCCATGTCGCGGTTGGTGACGATGCCGAGCAGCCGGCGGTCGGGGTCGGTGACCGGGACGCCGCTGATCCGGAACTTCGCGCACAGCGCGTCGGCCTCGGCGAGGGTCGCGTCCGGGTGCACCGTGATCGGGTCGGTGACCATGCCGGACTCGGACCGCTTCACCAGGTCGACCTGGTTGACCTGGTCCTCGACGGAGAGGTTGCGGTGCAGCACGCCGACGCCGCCGAGCCGGGCCATCGCGATCGCCATGCGGGACTCGGTCACCTTGTCCATCGCCGCGGAGAGCAGCGGGATGTTGACCCGGACGTTGCGTGAGATGCGGGACGAGGTGTCGACCGCGTTCGGGAGGACCTCGGAGGCTCCCGGCAGCAGCAGCACGTCGTCGTAGGTCAGCCCGAGGGTGGCGAATTTGTCGGGCACTCCGTCGACGTTGGTGGTCATGACACCTTCCCCAAATGGCCTTGATCGGTGCGGATGTCCATGCTAACGGGAAGCACGGCTCCCAAATTCCACGGTACGACTCAGCTCCGGGCTTCGTATGTTCGTACGGGAACGAGCGTGCGCCTGTTCATCGGGGAGGGGACGAACCCCGCCGGGAAGGGATCGGACCCCGCCGGGGAGGTGACGGACCCGTCCACGGACCCCGTCGGCCACGGTAACCAGGACCGGTGGCGGCCTGATTCCGGCCCGGTCGGCCGCGGAGGGGCGGAACCCGCCGCCTACTGCTCGGCCAGCGCTCGCAACCGGCTCAGGGCCCGGTGCTGGGCGACCCGTACCGCACCCGGTGACATTCCCAACATCTGGCCGGTCTCCTCGGCCGTGAGACCCACGGCGATGCGGAGCAGCAGCAGCTCGCGCTGGTTCTCCGGGAGGTTGGCCAGGAGTTTCTTGGCCCACTCGGCGTCGCTGCTGAGCAGCGCGCGCTCCTCGGGGCCGAGGGAGTCGTCGGGGCGTTCCGGCATCTCGTCCGAGGGGACGGCCGTGGAGCCCGGGTGGCGCATCGCGGCGCGCTGCAGGTCGGCGACCTTGTGGGAGGCGATCGCGAAGACGAAGGCCTCGAAGGGGCGGCCGGTGTCGCGGTACCGGGGCAGGGCGAGCAGGACCGCCACGCAGACTTCCTGGGCGAGGTCCTCCACGAAGTGGCGGGCGTCGCCCGGGAGGCGGGACAGGCGGGTGCGGCAGTAGCGCAGTGCGAGGGGGTGGACATGGGCGAGCAGGTCGTGCGTGGCCTGCTCGTCCCCGTCTACGGCGCGATGGACGAGAGCACCGATCGCCCCTACGGCAGTGACCGCCTCGTCCTCGCGCATCGGTCCATGGTGCCCTGCTGCCGTCGGCGGCGTGGCATCGCGTCCGTCGTTGTGCACCGAAGCGTTATGAGCAGGTGCGCCGGAACTCATCTCCTGCGCCCTCCCCTTCCGCTCGAACGACTCGTCCCCGAGAGACTCCACACCTCAAGGATGCGGCATCCGCGCCGAAACGAGCAGCGCGCCTTCGGCGCTCCGCCTTGTGGACCCCGCCCACCATCGGGTAGGCGGGGGCGTCCGGTCGGTCCGCTTCCCCGCTGCGGTGCGGCTCACCGCCGTGCTAGCGAACCAGTCCCCAGCGGAAGCCGAGGGCCACCGCGTGGGCGCGGTCGGAGGCTCCGAGCTTCTTGAACAGGCGCCGGGCGTGGGTCTTCACGGTGTCCTCGGAGAGGAACAGCTCGCGGCCGATCTCGGCGTTGGAGCGGCCGTGGCTCATGCCCTCCAGGACCTGGATCTCGCGCGCGGTGAGGGTGGGCGCGGCGCCCATCTCGGCCGAGCGGAGACGGCGCGGGGCCAGCCGCCAGGTCGGGTCGGCGAGGGCCTGGGTCACGGTGGCCCGCAGTTCGGCGCGCGAGGCGTCCTTGTGCAGGTAGCCCCGGGCACCGGCGGCGACGGCCAGGGCCACACCGTCCAGGTCCTCGGCGACCGTGAGCATGATGATGCGCGCGCCGGGGTCGGCGGACAGCAGCCGACGCACGGTCTCGACGCCCCCCAGTCCCGGCATGCGCACGTCCATCAGGATCAGGTCGGATCGGTCGGCGCCCCAGCGGCGGAGGACTTCCTCGCCGTTGGCCGCCGTCGTCACACGCTCGACGCCGGGCACGGTCGCCACCGCGCGGCGCAGCGCCTCTCGGGCAAGCGGGGAGTCGTCGCAGACGAGGACGGATGTCATGACCGCCCTCCGCAGCTGATGCGCGTCACCTTGAGCCTCCAGGCTGGTACGGAATCGTCACCTGTGCGGTCGAACGTCTCGGACGCCTGCCCGAGCGCTTGTTGCTTCAACCGCCACCGCACTCTCAACGACGGTCACTCGAAAGAGTTACGGGGCTGCATGCCGTCTTCGGCACTCTACGTGAGGGGACGGACACGGTGCAGACATGGACGTCAGACCCTCAACTTTTCACCACAACCAATGCCCCATTTAGACCTTTTTCTTCCCGTTTAACAGTGTCTGGGGCTAGATTGCCAATGAGTCATATTTTCATCTCTCTAGACCGGAGATGTACGGTCGTTGGCACCGTATCCGCGCAGAACGGCTACAAGGGGTCACGTAATGGCAGATTTCTCCCGCCTTCCCGGACCGAACGCGGACCTGTGGGACTGGCAGCTCCTCGCTGCCTGCCGTGGGGTCGACAGCTCGCTCTTCTTCCATCCCGAGGGCGAGCGCGGGGCGGCTCGGAGTGCCCGTGAGAACTCGGCCAAGGAGGTCTGCATGAGGTGCCCGGTCCGCGCGGAGTGCGCGGCGCACGCGCTGGCGGTCCGTGAACCGTACGGCGTGTGGGGCGGCCTGACCGAGGACGAGCGCGAAGAGCTCATGGGGCGGGCGCGCAACAGGCTGGTGTCGGCGTCGACGACCAGCGGCGACTCCGCCTCCGACACATGAAAGAACGTTTCTTCAATCTGTTGACAATCCGCTGACGATCTACCGACGATCGGGCACGCGCGCGTGCCCGGCGCCTTTGCGTCACGCCCGCCGGGCCGCCCGGCCCAGCTGATCGAGCGTCGCCGCCACCGCCGGCACCTGTGCCAGGTCGGGCAGGGTCAGGGCGACGATCTCCCGCCGTACCGCCGGTTCGAGGACCACCGTGCGCACGCCTCTCGGCCGTACCGACTCGACCGCCAGCCGCGGCAGCACGGCCACGCCCAGCCCCGCGCCGACCAGGCCGACCACGGCCGGGTAGTCGTCGGTGGCGAAGTCGATGCGGGGCGTGAAGCCCGCGCTCTCGCACGCCTGGACGAGCTGTCCCCGGCAGCGCGGGCAGCCCGCGATCCAGGGCTCCTCGGCGAGTTCCCCGAGGGCCACCGACTCCGCGCGGGCCAGCCGGTGCCGCTCCGGCACCAGGCCGACCAGCCGGTCGGTGAGCAGCGGCCGCACCACCAGGTCGTCCCACTCCTCGGCGTCCGCCGCGCCCTCGTAGCGGAAGGCCAGCGCGATGTCGCAGTCCCCCGCGCGCAGCAGCTCCACGGACTGCGGCGGCTCGGCCTCCTCCAGGGAGACCCGGGTGCCGGGGTGGGCGGCGCGCAGGGCGGCGAGGGCCGTCGGGACCAGGGTGGAGCTGCCGCTCGGGAAGGAGACCAGGCGGACCCGGCCCGCGCGCAGCCCGGCGATCGCGGCGACCTCCTCCTCGGCGGCGGTGAGCCCGGCGAGGATCCCGGAGGCGTGCCGGACCAGGGCCTCGCCGGCCTGGGTCAGGCGCATCTCGCGGCCGTTGCGGACCAGCAGCGGGGTGCCCACGGAGGTCTCCAGGGCCTTCATCTGCTGGCTGACGGCGGGCTGGGTGCAGCCCAGTTCGCGCCCCGCCGCCGAGAAGGACCCGGTGGTGGCGACGGCCCGCAGGACGCGGAGATGACGTGCTTCTATCACCCCTTGAGTATAAGACCGGCTTGGACATCGCACCCGAAAACGCGTCGACGCTTTGGGGGGCGGTCCCGTACCGTCGTGGCATGGAGCTTCTCTCGGTGAACCTCGGCCGTCCGACGCCGTCGCCGCACACGGACCAGGTGGACGGCGTGACCGGTATCGACAAGCGGCCGGTTGCCGGGCCGGTGCGGGTGGCGGCGCCGGGGCCGAAGGGGGCCGCGGGCAGCGGCCTCGCCGGGGACGCTGTCTGCGAGCTGCGCCACCACGGCGGCGACGACCAGGCCGTGTACGCGTACGCGCGCGAGGACCTCGACGACTGGGCGAAGGAGCTCGGCCGCCCGCTGCCGAACGGCTGTTTCGGTGAGAACCTCACGACAAACGGGCTGAACGTGTCGGGGGCGCTGATCGGCGAGCGCTGGCGGGTCGGTCCCGAGGTCGTACTGGAGGTCACCTCCGGGCGCATCCCGTGCCGTACTTTCCAGGGCCATCTGGGCGAGCGGGGATGGGTGAAGAGATTCACGCGGAAGGGTGCCACCGGCGCCTACCTCCGGGTGATCGAACCGGGCGAGATCCGGGCCGGCGACCTCATCGAGATCATCCACCTGCCGGAGCACGGGGTGACGGCGGCGATGGAGTTCCGCGCGACCACCACCGAGCGGGAGCTGCTGCCCCGGCTGCTCGCGGCCGGCGCGGCCCTGCACCCGGAGGCGCTGGCGCGGGCCCGGAAGTACGTGGCGGCGCAGAGCGGCTGAACGGCCGTCACGCGCGGGCCGCTCACCGGTGCTTCACTCTCGGGGAGAGCCGGTGCGCACGGCGGACGCCGTCAGTCCGGGTAACTACCCTTGGGCCATGACAACGGCTCTGATTACGGGATCGACCGCGGGCATCGGTGCCGCGTTCGCGCGGCGGCTGGCTGCCGACGGGCACAACCTCGTCCTCGTGGCGCGGGACACCAAGCGGCTGCGCGAGCAGGCGACCGAGCTGCACGACCGGCACGGCATCGAGGCGGAGGTGCTCACCGCCGACCTCGCCGAGGACTCCGGCATCGAGTCGGTCGCCGCCCGGCTCGGAGACCGCAGGAACCCGGTCGACCTGCTGGTCAACAACGCCGGCTTCGGCAACAAGGGCCGCTATCTGGACGTCTCGATGGCCGACGAGCTGCGCATGCTCAAGGTGCACTGCGAGGCGGTGCTGCGGCTGACCTCGGCGGCGGCCGAGGCGATGCGCGAGCGCGGCCGCGGCGGAGTGGTCAACGTGGCGTCGGTGGCGGCGTTCGTGCCGCGCGGCACCTACGGCGCCTCCAAGGCGTGGGTCGTGCAGTTCACCCAGGGCGCGGCGCGCGACCTCGCGGGCAGCGGAGTGCGGCTGATGGCACTGGCACCGGGGTTCGTGCGTACGGAGTTCCACCAGCGGGCCGGGATGGGCACGGACAACATCCCGGGCTGGATGTGGCTCGACGCCGACAAACTGGTCGCGGCGGCGCTGGCCGACCTCGCGCGCGGGAAGACGCTGTCGATCCCGGATCCCCGCTACAAGGTGCTGACGGGCCTGGCGAAGCTGGCGCCGCGCGGGCTGGTGGGCGGCATCAGCTCGAAGACGGGCCGCAAGTACGGGCCGCAGTAGGGAGCCGGCCGGAACATACCGGGACACACCGGAACCGGGCCGGTGAGACGATGGTGTCGTTCGGTCGCGCCCGCAGGGGGGCCGGAGGCGGTGTCATGACGTTCGTGCAGCTCATCGAGTGCAGGACCAGGCGGTTCGACGAGATGGACCGGCTGATGGACAGGTGGGTCGAGCAGACCAAGGGGAAGCGGACGGCGACGCACACCCTGGTCGGCAAGGACCGCACCGACGCGGAGCGCGTCGTGGAGATCGTGGAGTTCCCGTCGTACGAGGAGGCGATGCGCAACTCACGGCTCCCGGAGACCGACAGGGTCTTCCAGGAGCTGCTGGCGCTGTGCGAGGGGACGCCGACGTTCACCGATCTGGACGTGGTGCGCGACGAGGGGCTGTTCGCCGGCACCGCGCGGCGGTTCTTCGAGACGATCGCCGCGCCCGGCCCGCTGGTTCCGCTGGACGGCCTGCTCGCCGAGGACTACCACGACCACGATCCGGTCGAGGGGCAGGACACCATCGGCATGGACGCGATGCGGCGCAAGCTGGAGATGTGGCGGGGGGCCTTCGACTTCACGTTCCTCGTCGAGGACCAGATCGCCCAGGGCGACCGGGTGTGCACCAGGTGGCTGTGGACGGGCGTGCAGAAGGCGGCGTTCATGGGGGTGGCGAACACCGGCCGGCAGGTCACCATGGCCGGGACCACCGTCCACCGCTTCGGCGCCGACGGGAAGATGGCCGAGGGCTGGCTGCAGTACGACCGGATGGGACTGCTGGCGCAGCTGGGTGCGCTGGACGCGCTGGAGAACTAGGCCGACCATCGAGGTACCCGCGAGGGGCGAAGCCCCCGTTCCCGGCGGACGACCGGGAACGGGGGCTTCCTCAGCTCGGAGAGCCGGTGCCTCAGTGCGAGTGGCCGTGGGAGTGGCCCGCGGCGGCGGCCTCTTCCTCTTCCTTCTTCTCGACGACCAGGGTCTCGGTCGTCAGCAGCAGGGAGGCGATGGAGGCGGCGTTCTCCAGGGCGGAGCGGGTGACCTTGACCGGGTCGATGACGCCGGCCTTGACCAGGTCGCCGTACTCGCCGGTGGCGGCGTTGAAGCCCTGGCCCTTCTCCAGCTCGGCGACCTTGGAGGTGATGACGTAGCCCTCCAGGCCGGCGTTCTCGGCGATCCAGCGCAGCGGCTCGACGACCGCGCGGCGGACCACGGCGACACCGGTGGCCTCGTCGCCGGTCTTGCCCAGGCCGCCCTCCAGCACCTTCGCGGCGTGGACGAGCGCGGAGCCACCACCGGAGACGATGCCCTCCTCGACCGCGGCGCGGGTCGCGGAGATGGCGTCCTCCAGACGGTGCTTCTTCTCCTTCAGCTCCACCTCGGTGGCGGCGCCGACCTTGATCACGCACACGCCGCCGGCCAGCTTCGCGAGGCGCTCCTGGAGCTTCTCGCGGTCCCAGTCGGAGTCGGTGTTCTCGATCTCGGCCTTGATCTGGGCGACACGGCCGGTGACCGCACCGGAGTCACCGGCGCCGTCGACGACCGTGGTGTCGTCCTTGGTGACGGTGACGCGGCGGGCGGAGCCCAGCACGTCCAGGCCGACCTGGTCGAGCTTGAGGCCGACCTCCTCGGAGACGACCGTGGCGCCGGTGAGGATCGCCAGGTCCTCCAGCATCGCCTTGCGGCGGTCGCCGAAGCCCGGGGCCTTGACCGCGACCGCGTTGAAGGTGCCGCGGATCTTGTTGACGACCAGGGTCGACAGGGCCTCGCCGTCGACGTCCTCGGCGATGATCAGCAGCGGCTTCGAGGCGTTCGACTGGATGATCTTCTCGAGCAGCGGCAGCAGGTCCGCGATGGAGGAGACCTTGCCCTGGTTGATGAGGATGTAGGGGTCCTCCAGGACGGCTTCCATGCGCTCCTGGTCCGTCACGAAGTACGGCGACAGGTAGCCCTTGTCGAAGGCCATGCCCTCGGTGAAGTCCAGCTCCAGACCGAAGGTGTTGGACTCCTCGACGGTGATGACACCGTCCTTGCCGACCTTGTCCATCGCCTCGGCGATGAGCTCGCCGACCTGCTGGTCCTGCGCGGACAGCGCGGCGACGGCGGCGATGTCGGACTTCTCGTCGATCGGGCGGGCCGACGCGAGCAGGTCCTCGGAGACGGCGGCGACCGCGGCGTCGATGCCCTTCTTCAGGGCGGCCGGAGAGGCACCGGCGGCGACGTTCTTCAGGCCCTCGCGGACGAGCGCCTGGGCCAGCACGGTGGCGGTGGTCGTACCGTCACCCGCGATGTCGTTGGTCTTGGTCGCCACCTCCTTCACCAGCTGCGCGCCGAGGTTCTCGTACGGGTCCTCGATCTCGACCTCGCGGGCGATCGTGACACCGTCGTTGGTGATGGTGGGGGCGCCGAACTTCTTGTCGATGACGACGTTGCGGCCCTTGGGGCCGATCGTCACCTTGACCGTGTCGGCAAGCTTGTTGACGCCGCGCTCAAGGGCGCGACGGGCGTCCTCGTCGAACTTCAGGATCTTCGCCATGGCAGCGGATGCCCTCTCGGAAATCTGGGGTGAACAAGACTGCGCCCCCGGCGCCCGGCTTCTCGGAGGATCGCGGGGGCCAGGGGCGCAGCTTCAAGCGGAGTGCTTGAGGTGTGAGTCGCAGGCTTACTTCTCGATGATCGCGAGCACGTCGCGAGCCGAGAGGACGAGGTACTCGTCGCCGTTGTACTTCACCTCGGTGCCGCCGTACTTGCTGTAGAGCACGACGTCGCCGACCTTGACGTCGAGCGGCAGGCGCTCGCCGTTCTCGAAACGGCCCGGGCCCACGGCGAGGACGGCGCCCTCCTGGGGCTTCTCCTTCGCGGTGTCCGGGATGACCAGGCCGGAGGCCGTGGTCTGCTCGGCGTCGAGCGGCTGGACCACGATGCGGTCCTCAAGCGGCTTGATGGCAACCTTGGAGCTGGCGGTCGTCACGATCCGACCTCCCCCTTCGGAGATCTCACGGGGTTAACTGTCTGAGGTGGCGACCAGGTCGATCCGTCGTCGCGGGTGCCGGACCTGCCCGTCGCGTTGTTGGCACTCTCATCTGCCGAGTGCCAGAGCCGAGACTATGACCGCGATTAGCACTCGGTCAAGCGGAGTGCCAATTGCCTGCGGCGCGGCGCCGAAAATCGGTGGCCGGGGGTTGTCGTGGCCGTCCCTGGGGGCTGCGCCCCCAGACCCTCCGTTCGGCCTTCGGCCTTCGGCCTCGTCCTCGAACGCCGGACGGGCCGGATCGGGGCTGAGCACCGCCGGCGAAGGCCAGGCCGGGGGGGAGCTGTGGTGCTACAGGTAGTCCTCCAGGCGGCCCACCGTCAGGTCGGCTGCCTGGACTCGGCGCAGGAGGCGGACGGTACGGTCCCTGAGGGTGGGGCCCAGGGCCTCGTCGGGGCCCACCAGGATGATGTCGCCGGGGCGGAGCTGTCTGTCGCCGGTGCGGTAGGTGATGCCGTCGGGGGTCGTCGCCGCCCGCCACAGCACCACCGCGGCGACCCCGCAGTCGTCCGCGGCGCGCAGGGTGGTGGCGTCGTAGGTGCCGTAGGGCGGGCGGAAGAGGCGGGGGCGGATGCCGAAGCGGGACTTCAGCTTCTCCTGCTGGCCGCAGATCTCGGCGCGCTGGCCGGCGTACGGCAGGCCGGGCATGGCCGGGTGGTCGAGGGTGTGGTTCTCGACGCTCGCGCCGACCGACTGGAGGCGGGCGAAGTGGCCGTAGCCGGGGCCGACCACGCTGTCCGTGAGGAACATGCTCACCGGCAGCCGCAGTTCACGGACCATGTCGACGAAGCGGGAGTCCTTCTCGGCGCCGTCGTCGTAGGTCAGGAAGACCACCCGGTCGGCGGTGGGGACGTGGTCGACGACCGGGGGGAGTTCGGTGCGGAGGGTCAGCGGGTGCAGCGGCGGGCGGGGCGCCGGGGCGAGGGGCTCGGTCAGGCCCCACCGGCGGTACGGGGGCTCGCCGGACGGGCCGTGCGGGTGCACCCGGTCGGCCGCCTTCCGGCCGAGCCGTTCGATGGGGTCGACGGACGGTGCACAGGCGGACATCGCGCACGCGGACAGGAGGAGGGCGGCGGCCAGGACAGCGGCCGTCGCCCTCGGTCGGCTCACAGGTAGTCCTCCAGGCGCGCCACCGCGTAGCCGTCGCGGGTGACCTTGTTCAGGAAGCGGCGCATGTCGTCGACCATGGTGCCGTCCCAGTCGTCGCGGCCCCGGAAGTGCGTGAGCACGATGTCACCGGGGTGCAGCGAGCGGTCCCACTCGCGGTACTCCCAGTGGTCGACGAACACCTCCTCGTCCCAGATCGGCGCGTACCTGATGCCGCAGGACTTGGCGGCGCGCAGGGTGTCGCCGTTGTAGTTGCCGTAGGGCGGCCGGAAGACCGTCGGCGCCTTGCCGAACTGCCGCTTCATGATGTCCTGCATGCCGCAGATCTCGTGCTTCTGCTCGTCGTAGGTCAGGCCGGGCAGGTAGGGGTGGGTGAGGGTGTGGTTGTTGAGGGTGTGGCCCTCGGCCTGCATCCGGCGGAAGTAGCCGTAGTCGTCCTTGACCAGGTAGTTGCTGAGGAACGCGGTGTACGGGATCCGCAGTTCGCCCATCATCCGCAGGAAGTCCGGGTCCTTCTCGGAGCCGTCGTCGATGGTGAGGAAGACGACCTTCTTCCTGGTCGGGATCGTGGTGAAGACGGGGGGCAGGTCGTCCTCGACCTGACCGTCCACCTCGAAGCCGTCGCGAGCGGTGATCGTCGGCTTGCGCTTCGGCGGGGCCGGTGGCCGCAGCGGGACCGCGTCCAGCCCCCAGCGCCGGGCGGCGGCGACCAGGGCGGCATGGTCGTCGGGGGCGGCGGCCGCACGGTGGGCCTGCTGGCCCGCGGCGGGCCGGACCGGGGCCTCGCCCTTTGGCCCGGCGCAGCCGGAGACGACGGCGACGGCCGCTACGGCGGCGAGGGCGGACATGACCGAAACCACCCTATTTTTGTCATTTTGTACGATTGCTCGCATGGCCTCGGATCTTTCCAGCCCTCTCCCCGGAGCCCCGGCAGACACCTCGGCCGGAGGCGAACCATCCACCGACTGGCCGACAATGACCCGGTGAACGACCTCCTCTCCCCCCTCCTCACCCCCGAGGGCCACGCCCTCCTCGACGAGGTGCGCGGCACCGCGCCCGCCGACGAGCTGGCCGTGGCCACCCGGCTGCGCCGCGAGCACCCTGCCGAGCTGGTGTCGGCGGCGCTGGCCCAGGCCCGGCTGCGGCAGCGGGCGGCGGCGAAGTTCGGGGAGGCCGACGCGGGCCGCATGTTCTTCACGCCGAACGGCGTCGAGCAGTCGACGCGGGCGACTGTCGCCGCCTACCGGGCGCGGCGGCTGCAGGCGCTCGGGGTCACCTCGGTGGCCGACCTGTGCTGCGGGATCGGGGGCGACGCGATCGCGCTCGCGCGGGCCGGCATCCGCGTCCTCGCCGTGGACCGGGACCCGGTGACCGCGGCGACCGCCCGCGCGAACGCCGAGGCGCTCGGGCTCGCGGACCTGATCGAGGTCCGCGAGGCGGACGTCCAGGAGGTCGACACGGCCGGCCACGACGCCGTCTTCGTCGACCCGGCCCGGCGCGGCGGACGCGGCCGCATCTTCGACCCGGAGGCCTACTCACCGCCGCTGTCCTGGGCGGTGGCGACCGCGTCCACGGCCAGGGTGGCCGCGCTGAAGATCGCCCCCGGCATCCCGCACGAGGCGGTCCCGGCGGCGGCCGAGGCGGAGTGGATCTCGGACGGCGGCGACGTGAAGGAGGCCGTCCTCTGGTTCGGCACCGGCGCCCCGGGGGCCGTGCGCGCCACCCTCCTCCCCGGCCCGCGCACCCTGCTCGGCCGCGGTCTGCCCGACCCCGCCGTCCGACCGGTCGGCCGCTACCTCTACGAGCCGGACGGCGCCGTCATCCGCGCCCACCTGGTCGCCGAGGCGGCCGAGGAACTGGCCGGCGGCCTGATCGACCCGACGATCGCGTACGTCACGGCCGACGACCTCCGGGCCACGGCCTACGCCACGGCCTACGAGATCACCGACGAACTCCCCTTCAACGTCAAGCGGCTGAAGGCCCTGCTGCGGGAGCGTGCGGTCGGGAACCTGACCGTCAAGAAGCGCGGCTCGGCGGTGGAACCGGAGGAACTGCGCAGAAAGGTCAGGCCGCAGGGCCCGAACGCGGCGACCGTGTTCCTGACCCGGGTGGCGGGGGCGCCGACGATGCTGGTGGGCCACCCGGCGTAGGGCGAGGAAGCCGGACGAGGCTCCGGTCGGGCAGGACGCGGATCCCGGCCCGGCGGCTGGCCCTCTGTACCAAGCCGTGCACCAGGTGGAAGCGGTTGTACAGCGCCGAGCCCGGGTCCCCGCCCGGACTCAGGAAAGGCAGCAGCAGCGCGATGGATTCGGTGTCCTCGGCAATGGCACCCGCGGCATCCAGGAGCCGGCTGAGTTGCTGGCGGGACATCCCGGAGGATTCCTCCCGCACTTGCAGGCAACGCTGGAGAACGACGGACACACGTGAGGCGGGGATCCGCGCGGGACATTCGGACGCGTACGTTCCGCTGTCGCTCTCCAGGGCCTCCAGGAAGGCGTCCACCCCCGCATCCGGGGCAAGCGCGTACAGCCAGCACCGGGCGTCATAGGCCGCCGCGGGCAACGCTCGCGTCATCCCGACGAAGCGCCGGACGATGTCGGTGTTCCCGTACGGAACCAGGACCTCGGCCAGCCTTGTCGCGATTCTCCCCTGCCAGACGCGCCGGCCCCGGAGCTCGCTCGTATGGGCGAGGCTGTGCGGGACCACATCCGTCAGGATCGCGTTGCGGATGTCGCCGAGTCCGACCGGCGTGCCCCAGGCAGCGGCGGTGGCGGCCGCCGCCACCGCCACCTCGGGTGCCGTACCGTCGAGCAGGTCCTGGATGTCCGTCAACGGTCCAGGGCTGTGATCCAGACACTCCAGGGCAAGCCAGCGCACCTGCCAGATCTGGGTCCCGTCGTGAGCGAGCGCAAGCAGCGCGTCACGGTACCCCCAGCCGTGTCCCTCGGCGGTGAACCCGCTCAGGGCCGCCATCAGGGGAAGCTTCTGGTAGTCCGTCGCCCGGCTGTACCGCACGATGTCGAGCAACACCTCCGCGCCCGGCGCACCCGCGACCTCCAGGTACGCGACGGCCATGTGCTCGCGCTCGAAGAACCAGCCGTTGTCCAACCGCAGCAGTGCCAGCAGCCGGTCCGCGACGCCGGGGTCCCGCACCCCCACGAGGGCGTCACGCACACCCTGCGCCAGTGGTTCGTAGGAGGTCCATTCCGCGCAGTCCTCAAGAGTGCGCACCAGCAGGTCGGCCGGTGCACCGGCGGCGCCGAGCGACCTCAGCAGAGACCCGATGTCCATGGCCTCGGCATGGTCGGGGCCCGGAGCCGGCCGGTCCGCCAGCTCATGGGCCAGGTCCGCGGAGAGCCTCGGAACGGCGGCCTCCACCCGCAGGGTGCCCATCGCCTGGATCAGATGCCGACGCAGCTCGGCCGCGCGGCTGGCAGTGAGGGAGAGAACGCCCAGGAGCCGTTCCCCGACGTTCCGTCCGCCGTGCGCGGACAGCGCGTCGACGAGCGCGACCCGTGACCAGAGCCGCTTGCTCTCGTCACCGATGTAGGCGACGACCTCGTTCAGCTGCCGGTCCGAGCCCAGGAACCCGACGACGGCGTCCGCCGCCTGCTGCCGCTCGCTCGGATACGGCGACGTCTCGAGCAACTCCCAGACCGTCCGCACGATCTGTTCCCGCAGCGCCACATCGGCGACCCGCGGACTCCCCGCCAGACAGCGTGCCGCCAGCAGCAGATCCGTGTGGAACAGGTCGTCGTGCGGGAGCCGGAGCAGCCCGGAATCAGCCTCGCGCCCCTCCGGCTGGAGCACTCCGAGCAACAGCAAAGTCGCATCCCCCAGCGACCCCGCGAGCAGCAGGATGACCTCCTCCCACCACTGGTCGTACCGCGCTGCCACGGCCCGTCCGATCCCCTCCTCGCCCCGTTCCAGCAGTGCGGCGGCGGTGAAGTGCTCCTGCAGGGTCAAATGCAGGAAGCCGTACCAGCCGTGGGCCTGGGCTTTCAGAAGGCCGTACTGCGCGGCGATCTCGTCGAGGATCGCAGGTGCGTCGGTGGCCGGCAGATCGATCGTCGGGAGAAAGGCTGCGATCCGGTCGAGCAGATCCTCCTCGGGGAAGTAGCGCATCCCCCGCTCGTGGTAGTGGCACGCGAGTTCCTTGAGCAGATCCTGCTTGCGGTCTGTCGTGAAGCGGCTGTAGCGACTGATCTTGCGATGCGCGTCCCACTCGCGCAGCAGCACCTCCACGCATCGCCGGTACAACGCGGCCCGTCGCTCGGGAAGCTCCAGATCCCGCTCGTAGACGATGGCGATCAGGCTGAGCAGCAGCGGGTTCGTCGCCAGGGTCTGCAGCCGGGCGTTCCCGGCCAGGGCACGGACCAGGCCGCCGCGTCGCCGGTCGCGGTCGCCGAACCAGTTGGCAATGAACGTCTCGATCTGCGGCCACTCGAAGTCCAGCGCCTCCAGCACCTGGAACTGCGGCAGCCCTCCCTGCCAGCCGTGCCGGCGGCAGGTGGTGGCGATCAGGGCTCGCGGGTACCGGGCTGCGAGGCGGGTGATCTCTTCGGTGACCCTGTGGTACGCCCCGAGCGCCGCCTCAGCGCTCTCGCCGCCCAGCACTTCGTCCAAACCGTCGAGGAGGAGAGCGGCCGTGCCGTCGGCGAGTTTCTCCGCGACATACTCGCGGGCATCAGTGAAGCCGTACTGGTCCGCCCAGTGCTGGGAGAGATAGTCGAGCAGGTCGTCATGGCCACTCTCCACGAAACGGAACAACTCAACGTAGGCGGGGAGTTCGGGCAGGGCCTCGTCCTGGGTCCGCCGGGCCATGCGCAGCGCGAGATGGCGCAGCATCGTCGTCTTCCCGGCACCCGGATCTCCCACGACGACAATCCGCTGATAGCGCTGAAGGGCGTCGACGGGAGCGTACGTGTGCCCGGCACCGGACGAGTCGGCTCTTTCGTCGCCGCGGACGGCCTCCTGCGTGCGGTCCTGGTCCACGTCCTCCGCACGCACGAATCGGAGCGGCCGCTGCTCCTGGACTCGCACCTGGACGTAGAGGTGGTCGAGGTGCAGCGGACGGGACATGTCGAGGATGCGGAGCGTGGACAGCTCGCCCGCCAGACGTGTGCAGTAGGAGACGAGCGCGGTGGCACGGCGGGCGGCGACCTCTTCGGCGGCTCGGACGCGCTCCCGTTCCGCGTCCTCGGCCAGGCGGCCACGCTCGCGTTCGGCGGCCTGTTGCTCCTGTTCCAGCTCCTGTGCCCGGCGGGTCAGATCGGCCGCAAGCTGGAGCGGGATCTTCTCCCTCTCCGACTCCCTGGTGCGCCGTGTCTGAACGAGGGCCACGCCGCCCGCGATCACGGCAACCAGCACGCCCGTGACGGCTGTGAGGACCGATGCTCCGTCCACTCGTCTCCCCGCCTCCGATGAGCAGTTGGCTGCCCGTCGATTCTGACAGCGCCGCCCCGTACGGAGGGACCGCTTGCAATCAGCCGCGAGGGTCTGAGCCCGGCTACGGAGCGCACCCCCGTGCCCTGGCCAGCAGCAGCTCCCGTTCCCGCTCGTTGCGTGTCAGACCCGCGGCCCGTTCGAACTCCGCGCGGGCCTCGGCCGTGCGCCCGAGGCGGGCCAGCAGGTCGCCGCGGACGCTCGGCAGCAGGTGGTAGCCGCCCAGGGCGGGGTCGGCGGTCAGCGTGTCCACGATCGCCAGGGCCGGTTCCGGACCCTCCGCCATCGACACGGCCACCGCGCGGTTCAGCTCGACGACCGGGGACGGGGAGCGGGCCGCCAGCAGCCCGTACAGGGTGGCGATGGCCTTCCAGTCGGTCTCCTCGTACGTGTACGCGTGCGCGTGGCAGGCCGCGATGGCCGCCTGGAGGGCGTACGGCCCGGGGGCGCCGGTCGCCGTGGCGTCCGCGCGGGCCAGGGCCCTGATGCCGCGGGCGATGAGCATGCGGTTCCAGCGGCGGCGGTTCTGGTCCCTGAGCAGGACCGGTTCGCCGTCGGGGCCGGTGCGGGCGGCCGCCCGGGAGGACTGGAACTCGAGGAGCGAGGTGAGGGCGTGCACCTCCGGTTCCTTCGGCATCAGGGCGGACAGGACGCGGGCCAGGCGCAGCGCGTCCTCGCAGAGCGACGGGCGCAGCCAGTCGTCGCCGGCCGTGGCCGCGTAGCCCTCGTTGTAGACCAGGTAGATGACGTCCAGCACCGAGCCGAGCCGGGCCTCGCGGTCGGGTCCGTACGGCACCTCGAAGGCGATGTTCCGCGTCGCGAGGGTGCGTTTGGCGCGGACGATGCGCTGGGCGACCGTCGGCTCGGGGACCAGGAAGGCGCGGGCGATCTCGGCGGTGGTCAGGCCGCCGAGGAGGCGCAGGGTGAGGGCCGTGCGGGCCTCGGGCGAGAGCACCGGGTGGCAGGTGGTGAAGACCAGCCGGAGCAGGTCGTCGTCGATGTCGTCCGGGTCGGCGGGCTCCTCCGGCGGGGCCGTCGTCTCGGCGGCCCGGCCGATCTCGGCGAGCTTGCGCGCGTAGTTCTCCCGGCGCCGGACCAGGTCGACGGCGCGGTGGCGGGCGGTCGCCATGAGCCAGGCGCCCGGGTTGTCGGGCACGCCGTCCCGGGGCCACTGCTCCAGGGCGGCGACCAGCGCGTCCTGCGCCAGCTCCTCCGCGATGCCGACGTCCCGGACGATCCGGGCGACGCCGGCGATCACGCGGGGCGATTCGAGCCGGAAGACGGTCTCGATGGCGTAGCGGGGGTCGGCCGCGGCGGAGGCGGCGGGCCCGGCGGGGGGCTGTGTGCTCACAACCCCCCATGCAACACCCGCCACCGGACGTACGCCAGGAGCGTCAGCCCTCCGCGATCTCCCGGACCTCGCAGGTCACCGTCCAGAACTCCTCGTGCACCTTGAGGAACCGCTTGGTCCACTCCAGGGCCTCCGCCTTGTCCTTGCACTGCATGATCGCGTAGCCGCCGACGACCTCCTTGGACTCGGTGAAGGGCCCGTCGGTGACGGAGATGTTCCCGCCCTCCCAGTGCACCCGGGTGCCCTGGGCGGTGGGCGTGAGGCCCGCGGTGTCCAGCATCACGCCGGCCTTGGTGATCTCCTCGATCAGCTCGCCCATCCGCTGCATCAGCTCCTGGCTGGGGCCTTCGGCGGGGGCGGTGTTCTCGTCGATCTTCACGAGCGACAGGTAACGGGGCATGGTGGCTCCTGTGGTTCCGGTGCGGTGCGGGGTCCGTCCCCACATCTCACCCTTGCGTCGAACGGCCCGCCCCCGGATCGACACGCTCACCGGAATTCCCCGAAGTTTTTTTCCGGCCCCCGCGCGGGGCCTACCGCAGCGACTCCCACAGCTCGCTCGCCGCCGGCTCCTTCGCGATCACCCGGTTGGGGTCGGAGGGCGCGGTCACCACCGGCATCATCAGCGTCTTCGTGTGGTGGGAGGTCAGTCCCTTCAGGCTCTGCCCGAGCCGCATCAGCTCGCTGAGCGAGTCCAGGCCGGTGTCGGTGGTGAGGCTGGCGGTGACCGCGTCGGCGACCTCGTACAGCTTGGCCGGGTCGGTCAGCAGGCTGATGGAGGCCATCCGGTCCAGGAGGGCCTTCACCAGTTTCTGCTGGAGGCCTATCCGGCCCAGGTCGCTGCCGTCGCCTATGCCGTGCCGGGTGCGGGCGAGCGCGAGGGCCCGGGTGCCGTCGAGGTGGTGGGTGCCCTTCTTCAGGTGCAGGTGGCTGTCGTCGTCGTCGATGTCCTGGTCGGTGGTCACGGTCACCCCGCCGAGTGCGTTCACCAGCTTCGCGAAGCCCGAGAAGTCGATCTCCAGGTAGTGGTCCATGCGGACGCCGGTGATCGACTCGACCGTCTTGACCGCGCACACCGCCCCGCCGACCGAGTAGGCGCTGTTGAACATCGCCTGGTAGGCGACGGACGTCGAGCCGCCGGAGGAGAGCGGGCAGGAGGGCCGGGTCACCAGGGTGTCGCGCGGGATGCTGACGATCGTGGCGGACGTGCGGCCGGCGTCGACGTGGACGACCATCGCGGTGTCGGAGCGGGCGCCCGAGCTGCTGCCGCCGCCGAGCTTCTTGTTCTCCTTGCCACTGCGCGAGTCCGAGCCCAGCACCAGTATGTTCATCGAGCCGGTGGGCAGCGGTGACGCGGACGCGGACGGCGCGGCCGCCGGGGTCGTCACCGCCTTCGCCGGGCGGTCGTCCCCGAGGGCGCTGTTGATGTCGACGCTCTTGATGTTGTCGTCGAGGTGCCAGTAGACCCACCCGGCGCCCGCGATGCCGAGCGTCATGACCCCCGCCAGGGTGAGGCCGACGATCTTCACCGCTCTCGACCGCCGGCCCACCCGTCTGCCCGCGCCGCCTTGCTCCTCGTGTCCCGTCACAAGGCAGGAACGTAAGTCCGAATTATTAGGGGACTGTTAGCGCAGGCGGCATGAAGGGGTTTTCTTCGGAAAATCTCACCCTTCTCACTCCGGGTTCAGCCCAGGGTGACGGTGGGCACCGGATTACTGCCGCTCCAGGAGGCGTTGAACCCGAAGGTGACCGGACTCCCGTCCGCCACCGGCCCGTTGCAGGGGGCGTTGGCGCAGGAGACGGTCGCGCCGGACTGCGTGCAGAGGGCGTTCCAGGCCTGGGTGATCCGCTGCCCGGCGCCGTAGGTCCAGCTCACGTTCCAGGAGCTCAGTGCCGCCCCGGAACAGGAGACCGTCGCCTGGCCGGTGAACCCGGTGTTCCACTGGCTGGTCACGCCGCAGGCGGCGGTGCGGGCACCGGTCGGCGGCGGGGTGGTCGTGGTCCCGCCGGGCGCCTCCGCGATGCCGTAGTACGCCGGTTTCGGCGCGTACTTCGCGTCGTACGGGGTCGCCGCGCCGTAGCCCGGGAAGGTGCTGTCCACCCAGGAGTCGAAGTCGAAGTCGGTGAAGCCCCACACGGTGACGTCGACGCAGCGGCTCACCGCCGCGCACGCGGCCACCACCGACGTGAAGTCCGCCTTCTGCTCGGCGAGCTCGGTGCTGTCGGGGGCAGCGCCATCCGGATGTCCAGCTCGGTGATCACCACGTCGACGCCGAGGTCGGCGAAGCGCTGGATGTTCTGCTGGAGGGTGGACGGCACCTGGCCGAGGACGAGACGGGCCTGGAGCCCGACCCCGTCGCTCGGCACGCCGGGCCTCCGAAACTTTTGGTTGTGCAACCGATTGGCTTCGGAGGAGTGTGGAGACGCCCGCACCACCCGTCAATACGTCAACTTCCGGCCAAGCCCGCCTCACGCGGCCGCGGGCGCCGCCGTGCTGGACCGCACCACCAGGCTGGTGGCCAGCTCCACCCGGGTCGCGGTCGTCGCCTCCTCCACCCGCCCCATCTCGAGGACCAGCCGCGCCGCCGCCTCGGCCATCTCGGTCAGCGGCTGCCGTACGGTCGTCAGCGGCGGCCCCACCCAGCGGGCCAGCGGCAGGTCGTCGAACCCGACGACGCTCACGTCCTCCGGGATACGCAGCCCCAGCTCACGGGCGGCCTCGTAGAGCCCGAGGGCCTGCAGGTCGTTGCCGGTGAAGATCGCGGTGGGCCGGTCGGGCATGCGCAGCAGTTCCAGGCCGAGCCGGTAGCCGGCGTCGTGGTGGAAGTCGCCGGCCTTGATCAGGGCCGGGTCCACCGGCAGCCCGGCGGTCTCCAGCGCGGCCCGGTACCCGTCCACCCGGGCCCGGCTGCACATCATCCGGGAGGGCCCGCTGATCGCCCCGATGCGCCGGTGCCCCAGCTCGACCAGGTGCCGGGTGGCGGCCAGCCCGCCCTGCCAGTTCGTCGCGCCGATGGACGGCACGTCCGGCCCGGGGTCCCCCGCCGGGTCCATCACCACGAACGGAATGGACCGGCTCAGCAGCAGCGCCCGCTGCGACTCGTCGAGCCCCGACAGCACCAGCACCACGCCGTGCGGCCGCCGCGCCGCCACCTGGTCCGCCCAGGTCCGCCCCGGGGTCAGCCGCCCCGCGCTCTCACTGAGCACGACGCTCAGCCCGGCGTCCCGGGCCACGTTCTCCACACCCCGGATGACCTCCATCGCCCAGGCGCTCTCCAGCTCGTGGAAGACCAGGTCGATCAGCGGCGACCGGGAGGCCTCGGCGCGGCGCCGCCGGTAGCCGTAGGCGCGCAGCAGCTCCTCGATCCGGGTGCGGGTGGCCGGGGCGACGTCGGCGCGCCCGTTGAGGACCTTCGAAACAGTCGGAGCGGACACGCCGGCCTCACGGGCGATTTCGGCGAGCGTCGCCGTCTGCGTTTGTGTGGGCTTCGAAGGCGTCATGCCCGCGATCGTATCCCCGCGCTCCCTCCTTGACGAAGACCTTCGCACGCCATGACTTCCCGGAACATTCGACATGCAGGACGAAACATTCGCTACGTTCGGAGCCCGCAGAAAGCAGAGACGGACGGCGCCACGCGGACGGCGCCGCGCGGCGTCGAGCCGTGCTCAGTCCGCCGTCACCGGCTCGAACCGCCACCTGTGCACCGGGCGGCTCACCAACCCCTCCGGCGGGGCGGCGAGTTCGGGCACGTCCGGGTCGTCGTACGCCGCGTCCCACCAGGTGATCACCAGCACCCGGTCCTGCGGTGCCCGGAAGGTCTCGCGGCGCAACGGGGCGGCGGCGAGGACCTGTTGCCGCACCCACGTCAGCAACTCCCCGCCCCTGCCGGGTACCGCCCGCGCCTCCCACATCAACGCGACCGTCACGTGTACAGGTTCTCCTTGCTGACCTCGTGCACGTGGTCGTGGTGGTGGCTGCCGGGGACGTGCGGGTCCGTCACCGGCAGGGAGCTGTCCGCCGAGAGGTCCCAGCCGGAAGGGGTCCGGTTGCGGGAGACCATTTCGGCGCCGAGGGCGGCCACCATCGCGCCGTTGTCCGTGCACAGCTTCATCCGCGGCACCCGGAGCCGGATGCCGGCCGCCTCGCAGCGCTCCTGGGCGAGGGCGCGGAGCCGGGAGTTGGCGGCGACCCCGCCGCCGATCATCAGGTGGTCGACGCCCTCGTCACGGCAGGCCCGGACGGCCTTGCGGGTCAGGACGTCGACGACCGCCTCCTGGAAGGAGGCGGACACGTCACGGACCGGGACCTCCTCGCCGGCCGCCCGCTTGGCCTCGATCCAGCGGGCCACCGCCGTCTTGAGACCGGAGAAGGAGAAGTCGTACGCCGGGTCGCGGGGGCCGGTGAGACCGCGCGGGAAGGCGATCGCCGCGGGGTCGCCCTCCTTCGCGTACCGGTCGATGACCGGGCCGCCCGGGAAGCCCAGGTTCAGCACGCGCGCGATCTTGTCGAAGGCCTCGCCGGCCGCGTCGTCGATGGTCGCGCCGAGCGGCCGTACGTCGGAGGTGATGTCCGAGGACAGCAGGAGCGAGGAGTGACCGCCGGAGACCAGCAGGGCCATCGTCGGCTCCGGGAGCGGGCCGTGTTCCAGCTGGTCGACGCAGATGTGGGAGGCGAGGTGGTTCACGCCGTAGAGCGGCTTGCCGAGCGCGTACGCGTACGCCTTCGCCGCCGAGACGCCGACCAGCAGCGCACCGGCCAGGCCGGGTCCCGCCGTGACCGCGATGCCGTCGAGGTCCCTCGCGCTCACGCCCGCGTCCTTCAGGGCCCGTTCGATGGTCGGGACCATCGCCTCCAGGTGCGCCCGGGACGCCACCTCGGGCACGACCCCGCCGAAACGGGCGTGCTCGTCGACGGAGGAGGCGACGGCGTCGGCGAGCAGGGTGGTGCCCCGGACGATGCCGACGCCGGTCTCGTCGCAGGAGGTCTCGATCCCCAGCACCAGGGGTTCGTCAGCCATTGATCTCGGTTCCTTGTCCTGAGGTGGGCCCGGTGGCGGAGCCACTGCCGGGCTGCCCGGTCGTCAGGCGCATCACCAGGGCGTCCACGTTCCCCGGCTGGTAGTAGCCGCGCCTGAACCCGATGGGCTCGAAGCCGAACCGCTCGTAGAGCTTCTGGGCGCGGATGTTGTCGACCCGGCACTCCAGCATGACCTCGGCGCACTCGAAGGCGGTCGCGGCCCGCAGCAGTTCGGTGAGCAGCTCCGCCCCGAGCCCGGTGCCCCACTGGTCACGGCGTACGGCGATGGTCTGGATGTCGCCGACCGCGGCGGAGCCGCTGTCGTCGGAGGTGGCGCCCTGGGCGGCGAGTCCCCCGTACCCGACGATCCGGTCGCCCTCCAGGGCCACCAGGTACCGGCGGGTCGCCCCGGGGCCCCTCGCGTGCGCCAGTTCGGACCAGAACATCCCCCGCGACCAGGCGTCCTCGGGGAACAGGTCCTTCTCCAGCTCCAGGACCGGGTCGATGTCCCACCAGCGCATCTCGCGCAGCTGTGCGGTCACTTCGGGGTGACCACCTTGTAGTTCTTGGGCACCTGGGCGTCCGGCCGGCGCAGGTACAGCGGCCGGGGCGCGGGCAGTTCCTCGCCGGCTGCCAGCCTCGCGACGGCCAGCGACGCGAGGGCCGCGGCGGAGACGTGCTCGGGCTCGTGGACGACCGGGAAGGTGTCGGGGTAGAGCAGCGCCCCGGCGCCGACCGCGGGCAGCCCCGCGACCTTCTCGGCGATGTCGCCCGGCCTGTCCACGGCCGGTTCCGTGAGCCGGGTGCGCGAGTCCTCGTACACCGCCCAGTAGACCTCTTTGCGGCGGGCGTCGGTCGCGACGACGAACGGACCCTTCTCGATGTCGGCGGCGTAGGCGAGCCCGTCGAGCGTGCACAGGCCGTGGACGGGCACGCCGAGCGCGAGGCCGAAGGTGTCCGCGGTCATCAGACCGACCCGCAGGCCGGTGTAGGGGCCGGGACCGATGCCGGTGACGATCTCGGTGACGGCGTCCAGCCCGACCCCGGCCTCGGCGAGGACGCGGTCGACGGCCGGCAGCAGCAGCTCGCCGTGCCGGCGCGCGTCCACCTGGCTCGACGAGGCGATGACGGCCGTACCGTCGTGCAGGGCGACGGTGACGGCGGGGGTGGCGGTATCCAGAGCGAGCAAGAGCACGCGAACAGCCTACGGCTCCGGCGCCGCGAGCACGCCCGGCCGGGTCGGACGGTCACTGACTGCTACGGTCTGTACGAAGTACGACATATACGGCGAGGCTCTTCGGCAGGCAGAGGTGGCGCACGTGGCAGGGACCAGCTCGGGAGTCGTGGCAGGCCTCACCGCGGCGGCCCTCGGAGCGGTCGGTCTCCTCGCCTACCAGGCCTCGGCCACCGTCCCGCCCGGCCTCGGCAGCCGGTCGTCGGCGAGCCCCGCGCCCGGCGCTCCCGCCGCCAAGGCACCCCGCGACCACCGCCACCCGACCGCCCTGCCGAACACGTCCGGCACGGGTGAACGGGTGGTGTACTCGGTGGACGACGACCGGGTCTGGCTCGTCAGCGAGCGGGGCCGCGTCGAACGCACCTTCAAGGTGACCCCCGGGACCATCGACCCGCCGCTCGGCGCCTACTGGGTGACGTCCCGCTCGAAGGCGGTCACGGGCACCGACGGCCTCCCCATCGAGCACGTGGTCCGCTTCACCACCACGAAGGACGGCTCCGCCATCGGCTTCAGCGCGGTCATCGCCCGGCACGCCGCCGCGCCCCCCGACCCCACGGTGAAGACGGGCGGCATCCGCGAGACCCGCCCGGACGGCGACGCGATGTGGAACTTCGCGACGATCGGCGTGAAGGTGGTCGTGATCCGCTGACGCGGCCCCGCACGGACCTGCCGGCTCTGCCGAGTGCGGCGCCGCCGTAGCTGGTCGCGCAGTTCCCCGCGCCCCTCACGGGGCGCTGCCGAACCGTCTAGGCAGCCCTGCGCCCCTGCTCGACCGGCCTGGAAACCGGCTCCGGCGTTCTCGGCGGCCGGGACACCGCGTCGGCCGCCGCACAGGCCGCCAGCAGCTCGCGCATGGAGACACCGGGGACCACGGCGACCACGGCGGGTCGCCGCTGTTCGGACCGGGGCATGGACACGGACGCCTCCTGAGGTGCGGGGGCGGGCGTGGTTAGGTAGACCTAACCACGGACTGGGTACCATGTGACCACGCCCGATACGTCCGGCGCAATATCTTGCCGACGCCTTGTCGGAACGTTCCCACGGTCCTCAGGCCGACAGCACCCCCAGGTCCGCCCCGTCCCACCGCTCCCCCAGCCCCGCCAGGGTCACGTGCCGTACCTCGTCGGTGGTCTCGCCGACGGCCCGGTGGATGCCGATCACGAGCCGGTCGTCGGTCAGCTCCTCGACCTTGCCCTCGCCCCACTCCACGACCACCACGGACTCGGGCAGCGACACGTCGAGATCGAGGTCCTCCATCTCGTCGAGCCCGCCGCCCAGGCGGTACGCGTCCACGTGGACGAGCGGCGGACCGTCCCCCAGGGACGGATGCACGCGGGCGATGACGAACGTCGGCGACGTGACGGCCCCGCGCACACCGAGCCCCTCGCCCAGTCCCCGCGTCAGCGTCGTCTTGCCGGCGCCGAGCTCCCCGCTGAGCATCACGAGGTCACCGGCGCGCAGCAACTTCGCCAGTCGGCGGCCCAGCTCCCCCATCTGCTCGGGGGAGGTCACGATCAACTCGGTCTCAGCCTGGCTGTGCCGTGCTGCTGGTGCTTCCATAGCCACTTACGGTAGCCCCTGCCGGCACGGCGCCCGCGCGGGTGAGCAGGTCGGCGAGGCGGTCGGTGACCACTTCCGGGTGTTCCAGCATGACCAGGTGCCCGGCGTCCGCGACGAGCACCAGTTCGGCGTCGGGCAGCAGGTCGGCGATGACCTCGCTGTGCTCGCTGGGCGTGACGAGGTCCTGCACCCCGGCCAGCACCAGCAGCGGCAGGTTCTGGAAGTAGGCGAGGGCCGCGGTCTTGTCGTGGTCGGTGAAGGCCGGGTAGAACTCGGCGACCACGTCGATCGGCGTCGACTCGATCATCCGCTCGGCGAACCGCTCCACCGCCGGGTCGACGTCCTTGGACGCGAACGAGTACCGCTTGATGATCCCGGCGAAGAGGTCCGCGGTGACCCGCCGTCCCTTCTCCACCAGCGCGGCCTGCGTGCCCAGCGCCTTCAGTACCCCGGGCAGCACCCGGCGCACCACGTTGACGCCGGCGACCGGCAGCCCGAAGTTGACCTCGCCGAGCCGCCCGGACGAGGTACCGACGAAGGCGGTGGCGACCACGCGCTCGCGGATCAGGTCGGGGTACTGCGCGGCCAGCGCCATCACCGTCATGCCGCCCATGGAGTGCCCGACCAGCACGATCGGCCCCTCCGGCACGGCCGCGTCCAGGACCGCCCTCAGGTCCCGGCCCAGCTGGTCGATGGTCAGCTCCACCCCGTCCTCGTGCTGGGCGACGCCCCGCCCGGAGCGGCCGTGGCTGCGCTGGTCCCAGTGCACGGTGCGCACGACCCCGCGCAGGGCCGCGCGCTGGAAGTGCCAGGAGTCCTGGTTGAGGCAGTAACCGTGGCTGAAGACGACGGTGACGGGCGCGGGCGCCTTGCGGCCGAAGAGCCGGCGGCGGCGCGGCGAGACGGCGGGGCCGGGGTCGGGGACCACCTCGTCGACCTCGTAGTACAGCTCGGTGCCGTCGTCGGCGTACGCCTTGCCGGGCGTGCCGCGCAGGGTGCCGTACGGGCCCGCCGAGTCCAGTGCGAGGCGGGCCTTGCGGCGCATCCCGCGGCCGACGGTCATCCGCTCCACGGCGACCCCGGCGGCCGCCCCGGCGGCGAGCACTCCTATGGCGGCTCCGGCGACGCCCGTCACCTTGCGCCAGCTGCCGGAGGCCGCCCCCGTGGCCGAGGCGACGACGGCCGCCGCGGCGGCTTCCGCTACGGCCTCCGCACTGCTCTCGCTCACGTACCGCTCCTCTTCGCCGTACTGCAGTTCGCTGCCTGGCTGACACGGGTGATGCTGACGCGACGCATGTTGCTGATGTTGCTGTTGATACAGATGTAACCGGGTGGTGCCGCCGCCGAACCCTCGGGGTCAGGCGTCGTCCCCTGGTTCTTGCCCACTCGGTTCCCCGTTCACATAGACGCGGGGTACCCGGGTTCCGATGCGCGTGACGATTTCGTATGCGATCGTGCCCGCGGCCTGGGCCCAGTCCTCGGCGGTGGGCTCGCCCCGGTCGCCCGGACCGAACAGCACGGCCTCCGTCCCGGCTTCGGGCTCGTCACCGCCGAGGTCCACGACGAACTGGTCCATGGCGATGCGCCCGGCGGCCGTCCGCCACTTGCCGCCGACCAGCACGGGCCCGGTGCCGGAGGCGTGCCGCGGGATGCCGTCCGCGTAGCCGACGGGGACGAGTCCGAGGGTGGTCTCGCCGGGCGTGACGTAGTGGTGCCCGTAGCTGACCCCGTGCCCGCCCGGCACGTGCTTCACCAGGGCGAGGGAGGCGGACAGCGTCATCACCGGGCGCAGCCCGAAGTCGGCCGCGCTGCCCAGCTCGGGGCTGGGTGACAGGCCGTAGAGCGCGATGCCCGTGCGGACCAGGTCGAAGTGGGTCTCGGGGAGGGTGAGGGTGGCCGGCGAGTTGGCGATGTGCCGCACCTCGGGGCGCACGCCCTCTCCCTCGGCGTACCCGAGCAGCTCGCGGAAGAGGGTGAGCTGGGCGGCGATGGAGGGGTGGCCGGGCTCGTCGGCGCAGGCGAAGTGCGACCACAGTCCGGTGATCCGGAGCAGCCCCGCGGCCTCGGCGCGCAGCGCCTCGCGGACCAGCTCGGGCCAGTCGGCGGGCTGGCAGCCGTTGCGCCCGAGCCCGGTGTCGGCCTTGAGCTGCACGCGGGCGGGCCGGCCGGCCGCCCGGGCCGCCTCGGTCACCTCCCGCAGCGCCCACAGGTCGCTCACGGACACGTCGAGGTCGGCCTCGATCGCCTCCCGCCAGGGCCCGCCCGGCGTCCACAGCCAGCACATGATCCGCACGTCCGCGGGCAGCCCGGGGTCCGCGCGCAGCGCCAGGGCCTCCTCCGGGGTGGCCGTGCCCAGCCAGCTCGCGCCCGCCTCGACGGCCGCGCGGGCACACCGCAGGGCCCCGTGGCCGTACGCGTCGGACTTCACCACGGCCATCAGGGCCGCGCCCGGCGCGAGGGCACGCAGGGTCCGCGCGTTGGCCCGCAGGGCGGCCAGGTCGATCTCGGCGCGGGCGCGCAGGGGCGCGGTCGGTGCGGTCTGCCCAGTCGGTGTATCACTCATCGCGCCCCCAGTGTCTCAGAGGCCTCCGACAGCCCTCGGGCACAGCCCCGGGTACCGAGCTCAGGTACCCGTACGGTGTCCCCACACGTACACCTTGTCGCCCTTCTTCAGCACGCTCCACAGCTTCTTCGCGTCGCCGAGCTTGAGGTTCACGCAGCCCCAGGAGCCGACGGTGGTGTAGATGGAGCCGTAGACGGCGTGGAAGGCCTGGCCGCCGTCGAAGAACTGGGCGTACGGCATGGGCGAGTTGTACAGCGTCGACCAGTGGTTCTTGTGCCGCCAGTAGACGGTGTGCCACCCGGCCCGGGTCGCGTACCCCTTGCGCCCGCTGCGCATCTGCACCGGCCCGTAGACCACCTTGCCGCCCTTCTGCACCCAGGTGACCTGCCGGTTGAGGTCCACGCAGGCGACCCGGTACGACTTCACGGGGCAGTTCCCGGCGGCGTTCGGGTTCTTCTTCGCCGACAGGAGCATCATCTGGTACCAGGTCACGGGCCCCGCGAACCCGATCGCCGGCTTGATCTTGTACTTCTTCTGGAATTTCTGGATGGCCTTGCAGTCGGCCGCGGACTGCTTCCCGTCCGCCTTCAGCTTCAGCCACTGCTCGATCTGCTTCTGGTACGGCCCGGTCAGCTTGGAGCAGCTCACCTTGGAAACGGCGTCGCTGAGCGGCACGTACTCGATGAGGTCGTACGTCCCCGGGGCCGCCGCCTTCGGTTCGACGGCGTCCTCCTTGGCGGTGGGCGTGTACACCTTGGGCGCCAGCATCTGGTCGGGGGTGTCGATCTGCCAGGGCTGCGAGGGGCCCGGCGCGATCCCCGGCACCAGCTCCGACTCGGGGACGGCGACGCCCGGTTCGGGGGCGGCGCCGTCCGCGACCCCGGTCCCGGCACCGAGGCAGAACACGGCCACGGCGACCACGAGGACCCCTGCGACCTCCCGCACCAGACCACACCGATAGCGCACGATTCGTCCACAAATCATGCGATCAGACAACCCCGCGCAGCCCGGAATTCCGGGAAGCCGCGCGGTGAGGTCACCCGGGGGACGCAGCGCCCCGACAGAGGGCGCGGGGACGTCACCCGGGGGACGCAGCGCCCCAGCAGAGGCGCGGTGAGGCCACCCGAGAGACACAGCACCCCGACAGAGGGCGCGGGGGACGTCACCCGGGGGACGCAGCACCCCGACAAAGGGCGCGGGGGACGTCACCCGAGAGACACAGCACCCCGACAAAGGGCGCGGGGGACGTCACCCGAGAGACACAGCACCCCGACAAAGGGCGCGGGGGACGTCACCCGAGAGACACAGCACCCC
>NZ_JBFBJI010000029.1:101620-113659 GCF_040702065.1 Streptomyces sp. NPDC086777
ACACAGCACCCCGACAAAGGGCGCGGGGGACGTCACCCGAGAGACACAGCACCCCGACAAAGGGCGCGGGGGACGTCACCCGAGAGACACAGCACGCCGACAAAGGGCGCGGGGGACGTCACCCGAGAGACGCAGCGCCCCGGCAGAGGGCGCGGGGGACGTCACCCGGGGGACGCAGCGCCCCGGTAGGGGCGCGGGGAACTGCGCGCCCAGCCCCCGCCCACCGGCACCCGACCGACCCACATGCCCCGGGGTTCCGGGGCGAAGCCCCGCGACGGTGCCGCTCGGGCCTACCGAGTCGGGTGGGTGGACGGGAAGACGCCCCGCCACGCCGCCGGCACCTCGTCGGCGACGGCGTGAGCCACCGTCGGCGCCCCCTGCGCCGCGAACCGCCCCGCGAGCCCGTGCAGATACGCCGCCACACTCCCCGCGTCCCGCCCGTCCAGCCCCGCCGCCAGCAACGACCCGGCCAGCCCCGACAGCACGTCCCCGCTCCCGGCGGTGGCGAGCCACGGCGTCCCCGTCGCGTTCACCCGGACGGCGGACCCGCCACCCGCCGCCGCGACCAGCGTCGTCGACCCCTTCAGCAGCACCGTCGCCCGGTACGCCGCCGCCAGCTCCCGCACCGCCGCGAGCCGGCCGGCCTCGACCTCCTCCCGCCGTACCCCCAGCAGCGCCGCGGCCTCCCCGGCGTGCGGCGTCATCAGGGTCGGCGCCGTACGGCCGCGCACCGCGTCCCGGTCGGCGAGCCGCAGCCCGTCCGCGTCCACCAGCACCGGCACGTCCGCCGCCAGCACCTCGGCGACGGCGACGGCGTCGTCCCCGACCCCCGGCCCGGCCACCCACGCCTGCACCCGCCCGGCCTTCCGCGGCCCCCCGTCCGACACCAGCGTCTCGGGAAAGCGGGCCAGCACCTCGTCCTTGGCCGGCCCGACGTACCGTACGGCCCCGGCCCCGCCCCGCAGCGCCCCCGCGACCGCCAGCACCGCGGCCCCCGGATACCGCGCCGACCCGGCCACGATGCCCACCACCCCGCGCCGGTACTTGTCGCTCTCCGCCGACGGCTCCGGCAGCAGCCGCGCCACGTCCACGTCCTGCAACGCCTCCAGCTCGGCCTCCTCGGGCAGTTCCAGCCCGATGTCGACCAGCCGCACCGAACCGGCGTACTCCCGCGCCGGATCGATCAGCAGCCCCGGCTTGTGCGTCCCGAAGGTCACGGTCAGGTCCGCCCGCACGGCCGCGCCGCGCACCTCGCCGCTGTCCGCCTCCACCCCGCTCGGCAGGTCCACGGCGACGACGACGGCCCGGGACCGGTCCACGGCCGCCACCAGTTCCGCCGCCCCGGGCCGCAGCCCGCCCTTCCCGCCGATCCCCACGATCCCGTCCACGACGAGATCGGCCCGCAGGATCAACTCCTCGGCACCGCCGTCCCGTACGACGGTCCCCCCGGCCCGGCGCAGCGCCGCCAGCCCGCCCTCGTGCGTGTGCTCCGGCGCGAGCAGCACGGCCGCGACCCCCGCCCCCCGGCGCGCCAGCCGCGCCCCGGCGTACAGGGCGTCACCGCCGTTGTCCCCGCTGCCGACCAGCAGGACCACCCGGCTGCCGTACACCCGTCCGAGCAACTCGGCGCAGGCGGCGGCCAGCCCCGCGGCGGCCCGCTGCATCAGTGCCCCCTCCGGCAGCCGCGCCATCAGCTCCCGCTCGGCCGCCCGTACCGTCTCCACGCTGTAAGCAGTCCGCATGCCCCGAGTCTCCCCCGGAACCCGCGGGACGCGCATCCGCCCCGCCCCGCCCGGGTCACCCCTCGGCGACCACCACCGCCGACGCCACCCCGGCGTCGTGACTGAGCGACACATGCCACGACCGCACGCCGAGTTCCGCCGCGCAGGCGGCCACGCTGCCCTGCACCTGCAGCCGCGGCCGCCCGTTGTCCTCGACGACGACCTCCGCGTCCGTCCAGAGCAGCCCCGGCGGCGCGCCGAGCGCCTTGGCCAGCGCCTCCTTGGCCGCGAACCGCGCCGCGAGCGAGGCGACACCGCGCCGCTCCCCGCTCGGCAGATACAGCTCCCGCTCCACGAAGAGCCGGCCGGCCAGCCCGGGAGTCCGCTCCAGCGACTCCCGGAACCGGTCGATCTCGGCGACGTCGATGCCTACCCCGATGATGCTCACCAGAGCACCTTACGGCCCGTCAGACGGCAGGCGGGCGGGCCGCGTCCCCCTGGTGGCCGATCTTGTCCAGCTCGACGAGGTCCTCGTCGGACAGGGCGAGTCCCGCGCCGGCCACGTTCTCCCGCAGGTGCGCCGCCGACGAGGTACCGGGGATGAGCAGGATGTTCGGCGACCGCCGCAGCAGCCAGGCGAGGGCGACCGACATCGGCGTCGCGTCCAGCCGGGCGGCCACGGCGGACAGCGCCGTGGACTGCAGCGGGGTGAAGCCGCCGAGCGGGAAGAAGGGCACGTAGGCGATGCCCTCGGCGGCGAGGTCGTCGATCAGCTCGTCGTCCTGGCGGTGGGCGAGGTTGTACATGTTCTGCACGCACACGACCGGCGCGATCGTCCGGGCCTCGGCGACCTGTTCCGGCGTGGCGTTGCTCACTCCAAGGTGCCGGACCAGGCCCTGCCGCCGGAGTTCGGCGAGTGCCTCGAAGGGTTCGGCGAGCGAGCCGGGCCGGAACCCCTGGGCGTCGCCGAGCCGGAGGTTGACCACGTCGAGGGAGTCGAGGCCGAGGTCGTCGAGGTTCTCCCGGACGGCGCTACGCAGGTCCTCGGGCCGCCGGGCGGGAATCCAGTCGCCCTGCCCGTCGCGGACCGCGCCGACCTTGGTCACGACGTGCAGCGGCGCGGGGTACGGATGCAGAGCCTCACGGATCAGCCGGTTGGTGACGCGCGGCCCGTACGCACCCGCGGTGTCGATGTGGGTGATCCCGAGGGCGACGGCCTCGCGCAGCACGGCGAGCGCGCCGTCGCGGTCGGCGGGCGGGCCCATGACCCCGGGCCCGGCGAGCTGCATGGCGCCGTAGCCGACGCGGGTCACGGTCAGATCGCCCAGGGTCCAGGTGCCGCCGGGCAGCGATGCGGAGGGGGTGTTGTTCATGCCGTCGATCGTCACCCGCGGACCCGCGGCGCATCCAATACCGCCGTCCTGCCCTGTCATACCCGCCGGGTATCACCGACGTACGCTGTGGCCATGGACAGGACGGACACCACGGACGCCGCGGCCACCTTGGAGACCCGTGAGTTGCGGTACTTCCTGGCCGTCGCCGAGGAACTGCACTTCGGCCGCGCCGCCGAGCGCCTCGGCATCGCGCAGCCGCCGCTGTCCCGGGCGGTCCAGCAACTGGAGCGGCGTCTCGGCGTCCGCCTGCTGGACCGCAACCGCCGCGGCGTCCGGCTGACCGGCGCCGGAGAGGTGCTGCTTCACGAGGGCCGCGCGGCCCTCGACGCGACCACCGCCGCCGTCCGCCGCACCCGTCGCGCCGGCGGCGCCGGCGGTCCGCGCGGCCCCCGCGACCGCCTGGTGCTGGCGGTGAAGGCCGGCGCGTCCCACGACCTGCTGCACAAGCTCCTCGACGCCTACGCGGCCGAGCCGGGCGCCGCCGAGATCGAGGTGCTGCCCACGGGCCTGTGCGAGCAGGAGGGGATGCTGCGGGACGGCCGCGCCGACGTGGCGCTCATGCACGCGCCGTTCAACTCCCTCGCCGGGTTCGACAGCGAGGAGCTGACGACCGAGGGGCAGGTCGCCGTCCTGCCGGCCGGTCACCCCCTCGCCGCCCGCCGGACGCTGTCCCTGGCCGACGTGGACGACATCCCGGGCCTGCCGCTCGCCCGCTGGCCCCGCCACGGCACGTACCCGCCCGGACCGGGCCCCGAGGTCCACGACCAGACCCAGCTGGCCCAGCTGATCGCCCTCGGGCGCACCGTGACCGTCCTGCCCGACTCGGCCCGCGCCTGGCTGTGGGCCGAGCACGCCGCCGTCCCGCTGACCGACGCGCCGCCCGTGGTCACCCACATCGCCTGGCCCGCGCACAGCCGCTCGCTGGCCCTGGCCGCCCTGGTCCGCACGGCCACCCGGCTCTGACCCCCACCGGACCCGTCACCGCGGCCGGGACGGGTCCGCGTCCGCTCTCCTCACTCCACGGTGACCGACTTGGCGAGGTTCCTCGGCTGGTCCACCTCGTTGCCCCGGGCAGTGGCCAGTTCGCAGGCGAAGACCTGGAGCGGGACGGTGGCGACCAGCGGCTGGAGCAGTGTCGGGGTGGCGGGGATCCGGATCAGGTGGTCGGCGTACGGGACGACCGCCTCGTCGCCCTCCTCCGCGATCACGATGGTGCGGGCCCCCCGGGCCCGGATCTCCTGGATGTTGGACACGATCTTGTCGTGGAGGACCGAGCGGCCGCGCGGGGACGGGACCACGACCACCACCGGCAGGTCCTCCTCGATCAGCGCGATCGGCCCGTGCTTCAGCTCGCCGGCCGCGAAGCCCTCGGCGTGCATGTACGCCAGCTCCTTGAGCTTCAGGGCGCCCTCGAGGGCGACCGGGTAGCCGACGTGCCGGCCGAGGAACAGCACGGTCTTCTTCTCCGCCAGCGTCCGCGCCAGCGCCCGGACCGGCTCCATGGTCTCCAGGACCCGCTCGACCTCGCCGGAGATGTGCGAGAGGTCCCGGATCACGGCGCTGATCTCGTCGCCCCACTTGGTGCCCCGCACCTGGCCGAGGTACAGCGCCACCAGGTAGCAGGCCACCAGCTGGGTGAGGAACGCCTTGGTCGAGGCGACCGCGACCTCCGGCCCGGCGTGGGTGTACAGCACCGCGTCCGACTCGCGCGGGATCGTCGAGCCGTTGGTGTTGCAGATCGCGAGGACCTTGGAGCCCTGTTCCCGCGCGTGCCGCAGCGCCATCAGCGTGTCCATGGTCTCGCCGGACTGGGAGATGGCGATGACGAGGCTGCGCGAGTCCAGGATCGGATCCCGGTACCGGAACTCGCTGGCCAGCTCCACCTCGCACGGGATGCGCGTCCAGTGCTCGATGGCGTACTTGGCGATCAGGCCGGCGTGGAAGGCCGTACCGCACGCGACGATGACGACCTTGTCGACCTCCCGGAGCTCGGCGGCGCCGATCCGGACCTCGTCCAGCGTCAGCGAGCCGTTCGCGTCGATGCGGCCCAGGAGGGTGTCGGCGACCGCCTTGGGCTGCTCGGCGATCTCCTTGAGCATGAAGTAGTCATAACCCCCCTTTTCCGCTGCCGACGCGTCCCAGTCGACGTGGTACGAGCGGACGTCCGCCGGAGCGCCGTCGAAGCCCGTCACCGTCACGCCGTCCCGGCGCAGCTCCACCACCTGGTCCTGGCCGAGCTCGATCGCCGACCGCGTGTGGGCGATGAACGCGGCGACGTCCGAGGCGAGAAAGGCCTCTCCCTCCCCAACGCCCACCACGAGCGGGGAGTTCCGGCGTGCGCCGACGACCACGTCCGGATCGTCGGCGTGTACCGCGACCAGCGTGAACGCGCCCTCCAGCCGCCGGCACACCAGCCGCATCGCCTCGGCGAGGTCGGCGGTGCCGGAGAACTCCTCGGCGAGCAGGTGCGCGACCACCTCGGTGTCCGTCTCGGACGCCAGGTCGTGCCCGCGCTCGGCCAACTCCCCGCGCAGCGCGGCGAAGTTCTCGATGATCCCGTTGTGGACGACGGCGACCCGGCCCGCGTTGTCGAGGTGCGGGTGCGCGTTCGCGTCCGTCGGGCCGCCGTGCGTGGCCCACCGGGTGTGCCCGATGCCGGTGGCACCGGCCGGCAGCGGCCGCTCCGTCAGCTCCTTCTCCAGGTTGACCAGCTTCCCGGCCTTCTTCGCCGAGGCCAGCCCGCCGTCCGCGAGCACCGCGACACCCGCCGAGTCATAGCCCCGGTACTCCAGCCGCTTGAGCCCGGCGACCACCACATCGAGCGCCGACTGCGCCCCCACGTATCCCACGATTCCGCACATGAGCGGCAGCCTAAGTGCCGCCCCCCACCCGAACACGGCTCAGCGTGCCCGAAATCGGAAATCATCCGGCCCCTCGGAACCAGGCAGGCCTCCGAGAAAACAGTTGTTCGAGAGCAGCTTCGCGCACCTACCATGACCCGCGCTTGACCGGACCATGACCGGCGGGCAGCCGCGCACCGGCCGGCGACCGGGGAAAACGTCGCCGCGCCGCGCCGGGAAAGGCAGACAGCACCATCCCGTGTCCCGCCCGGACCGACCCGCGGTGTTCCACTCGCACGCGAAGGAAAGGAAGCGATGACAAAGCTCGTGTCATTCCCGTCCCACGGCTCGGGTGAGAATCTCAACTGGTTCGCCACTTCCGCCCTGTTCGACGATGTGGCCGACTTCATTCTCCGACACGTGGCAGACGACCGGGCAAGGCGCGACATCACCGCAGGTGCCGCCTCGGGCTACGTCTTCATCGGCGAACTTCCGGAGCCTGATCGGACGAACGTGCTGACTGCGTTGCGTGACACGTTTCCCGGTCACGTCGATGCCGAGATCTATCCACCGCAGGTGACTGCCGGGATGGACGGACCGGAGATCTTCGTCGAGCGCGCCAAGTCGCTCGCGCGGCCGGCAGAGAGAAGCATCGCCCTGCGCGCGGCTGCGGGCGCGTCGCCGGACGGCGAGGGCTGAGGGTTCCACGGCGTCGGTCAGGCGGGGGCCGGGTGCCGGGCACCCACGTGACCGACCCCACCCCCCACCCCGTTCAAACTCCGTTAACAATGGAATGTGATCTCTCCGGTCTCCCCGATGCCCCGGAGCGCCCACCGGCACAGGCCGGAGGCGACTCCCTACGTCGACCTCACCCGCTCCGAGTGGAGCGCGCTGCGCGACAAGACGCCGCTGCCGCTCACCGCCGAGGAGGTCGAGAAGCTGCGCGGTCTCGGCGACGTCATCGACCTCGACGAGGTGCGGGACATCTATCTCCCGCTGTCCCGGCTGCTCAATCTGTACGTCGGTGCCACGGATGGCCTCCGCGGCGCCCTGAACACCTTCCTCGGTGAGCAGGGCTCCCAGTCCGGCACCCCGTTCGTGATAGGCGTCGCCGGCTCCGTGGCCTGCGGCAAGTCGACCGTCTCCCGTCTGCTCCAGGCGCTGCTCTCCCGCTGGCCCGAACACCCGCGCGTCGAGCTGGTGACGACGGACGGTTTCCTGCTCCCGACCAAGGAGCTCGAAGCGCGCGGCCTGATGTCGCGCAAGGGCTTCCCCGAGTCGTACGACCGCCGGGCCCTGACCCGCTTCGTCGCCGACATCAAGGCCGGCAAGGACGAGGTCACCGCCCCCGTCTACTCCCACCTCATCTACGACATCGTGCCGGACCGGAAGCTCACGGTCCGCCGCCCCGACATCCTCATCGTCGAGGGCCTCAACGTCCTGCAGCCCGCCCTCCCCGGCCAGGACGGCCGTACCCGCGTCGGCCTGGCCGACTACTTCGACTTCAGCGTGTACGTCGACGCGAACGCGGAGGACATCGAGCGCTGGTACCTCAACCGCTTCAGGAAACTCCGCCAGACCGCCTTCCAGGACCCGGACTCGTACTTCAGGAAGTACACCCAGGTGTCCGAGGAGGAGGCGGTCGACTACGCCCGCGGCCTCTGGCGGGCCATCAACAAGCCCAACCTGGTGGAGAACATCGCCCCGACCCGCGGCCGCGCCACCCTGGTCGTCCGCAAGGGACCGGACCACAAGGTGCAGCGCCTGCGGCTCCGCAAGCTCTGAGCGGTCCGCCGGAAGCCCGCGAGACGCCGCCGGCAACTGCGGCGCCACCGCGGTCGGTCGCGCAGTCCCGCCGCCGGGCCTGCGGCCGGGGGCGCCCCCGGCGGACTCCGCCGGACCTGCTCGGAGCCACCTGTTAAAAAGGCGTCATGCTGCATCTGCGCCTGATCACCCCGACCGACCGGACGGACGACGCGGTCCGCCTGATCGGGACGACCGTGGGCACCACGCACCTGATCGTGCTGCCGGGCGCGGCCCGCGACCCGGCCGGGGACGTCGTGATGTGCGATGTGGCCCGCGAGGCCGGTGACGAACTGATCCGTGGGCTGCGGGCGTTGGGCCTCGACCAAACCGGTTCGATCGCCGTCGAGGACATCGGCCTGAGCCTGTCCCGCCGCGCCGACCAGGCCGAGGCGGAGGCCCCGGGCGAGGCCGCAGACGCAGTGCTGTGGGAGGGGCTGACCGAGGCGACCCACGAGGAGTCGACGCTGTCGGCCACCTACATCGCCTTCATCACCCTGGCCACGATGATCGCGGCCTGCGGTGTCGTCCTGGACAACGCGATCCTGATCGTGGGTGCGATGGCGGTGGGCCCGGAGTTCGGCCCGCTGGCCGGCATCTGCACGGCGCTGGTCCGGCGCCGGCCCCGCCTCGCGGCGCGGTCCCTGACCGCGCTCCTCGTCGGCTTCGCGGTGGCGATGCTGGTGACGGTCGGCTTCACCTTTCTCATGGACGGCCTCGGCCTGTTCACGAGGGCGCAGCTGGAGGCGGAACGCCCGAACACCAACTTCATCTACCGGCCCGACGCGTTCTCGTTCGTGGTCGCGGTCCTGGCCGGCATCGCCGGCATACTCTCCCTCACCTCGGCGAAGTCCGGTGCCCTGGTGGGCGTCGCCATCTCGGTGACGACGGTCCCGGCAGCCGCGAACGCGGCCGTGGCCTTCGCCTTCACGGAGTACCGGCAGGCGTGGGGTTCGGCGGAACAACTGCTGCTGAACCTGCTGGGCATCGTCCTGGCGGGCACGGCGACGCTGGTGGCCCAGAAATGGCTGTGGAAGAAAGCAGCTTGAGGCTCAGCGACGCCTCAGAGGCGCGGGGACCGCGCGACCAGCCACCACGGACCCGCGGCCCGCGACGCGCACTCCCCGCCACCCCGAACCCGGAGGGACGGGCTACCCCAGCGCGGACTTGACGGCGTCCGCCAGCCGCCCCGCCACCGACCGGGCCTGCTCGATGTCGGCCGCCTCGACCATCACCCGCACCAGCGGTTCGGTGCCCGAGGGGCGGAGCAGGACCCGGCCCGTCTCCCCCAGCTCCCGCTCGGCCTCCGCGACCGCCGCCGCCAGGTCCCCGGACGTGCGCACCCGCGCCCGGTCGACGTCCGGCACGTTGATCAGCACCTGCGGCAGCCGTTCCATCACGCCCGCCAGCTCCCGCAGCGACCGCCCGGTCTCCGCGACCCGCGCCGCGAGCAGCAGCCCGGTCAGCGTGCCGTCGCCGGTCGTCGCGTGGTCGAGGATGATGACGTGGCCGGACTGCTCGCCGCCGAGGGCGTAGCCGTGCTCCTTCATCTCCTCCAGCACGTACCGGTCGCCGACCGCGGTCTGCACGAGGTGCAGCCCCTCCCGTTCCAGCGCCAGCTTGAAGCCGAGGTTGGACATGACGGTGGCGACGACGGTGTCGGCGCGCAGCACGCCCCGCTCCCGCATGGCGAGGGCGAGCACGGCCATGATCTGGTCGCCGTCGACCTCCTCACCGGTGTGGTCGACGGCCAGGCAGCGGTCCGCGTCCCCGTCGTGCGCGATGCCGAAGTCCGCGCCGTGCTCGACGACCGCGGCCTTGAGCTTGCCGAGGTGGGTCGACCCGCAGCCGTCGTTGATGTTGAGCCCGTCCGGCTCCGCACCGATGGTGACGATCTCGGCACCGGCCCGGCGGAACGCCTCCGGCGAGACCCCCGCGGCCGCGCCGTGCGCCTCGTCCAGGACGATCTTCAGGCCGTCCAGCCGGTTCGGGAGGACGCCGAGGAGGTGGCCGACGTACTGCTCGGAGCCCTCGTCGTACGACCGCACGCGCCCCACGCCCGCGCCCGTCGGCCGCTCCCACGGCTCGCCGTGCCGGTGGGACTCGTACACCGCCTCGATCCGCTCCTCCAGCTCGTCGTCGAGCTTGTGGCCGCCGCGGGCGAGGAACTTGATGCCGTTGTCGGGCATGGCGTTGTGGCTGGCGGAGAGCATGACGCCGAGGTCGGCGCCGAGCGCGCCGGTCAGGAACGCGACCGCCGGTGTCGGGAGGACGCCCACGCTCAGGACGTCGACGCCGGCGCTGGCCAGGCCCGCGACCACGGCGGCCTCCAGGAACTCCCCGGACGCGCGCGGATCCCGTCCGACGACCGCCGTAGGCCGGTGGCCCTCGAACGTGCCCGCCTCGGCCAGCACGTGCGCCGCCGCGACGGACAGCCCGAGCGCCATCTCGGCGGTCAGGTCCGCGTTGGCGACACCGCGCACGCCGTCCGTGCCGAAGAGTCGTCCCACTTGTCCTCCTGAAGAAGCGTCCTTGCTGCCAGGAAATGATGGCAGGCGCTTAGTCATGCGATCACACCAGCCTTTGAGCGTCTTGTGTCGTTATACGCCCTTGACCGGGATAAACGAACGCCCCGACGGCACATGTGGCGTGCCGCCGGGGCGTTCGGAGTACGTGCAGGCAGCTGGTGATTAGCGCTTGCTGTACTGCGGGGCCTTGCGGGCCTTCTTCAGACCGGCCTTCTTGCGCTCGACCGCGCGGTCGTCGCGCTTGAGGAAGCCGGCCTTCTTGAGCGGGCCGCGGTTGTTGTCCACGTCGGCCTCGTTCAGCGCGCGGGCGACACCGAGACGGAGCGCACCGGCCTGACCGGAGACACCGCCACCGGCGATGCGGGCGACGACGTCGTAGCGGCCCTCGAGCTCGAGCACCTTGAAGGGCTCGTTGACTTCCTGCTGGTGCACCTTGTTCGGGAAGTAGTCCTCGAGGGTGCGGCCGTTGATCTTCCACTTGCCGGTGCCCGGGACGATCCGGACGCGGGCGATGGCGTTCTTGCGACGGCCCAGGCCGGCGGCCGGCTGCGGGTCGCCGAAGCGGGACGCGAGGGACTCGGAGGTGTACTCGCCCTCGACGGGGACGTCCGACTCCGTGGTGTAGCTGTCGATGTCAAGCTCTTCGAGCGGCTGCTCGGCAGTGGTCTCGGCCACGATGCTCCTCAGATTCTCTTCAGTCTTAGGGGGTGGCCGGGATTACTGCGCGACCTGGGTGATCTCGAACGGAACCGGCTGCTGAGCAGCGTGCGGGTGGTTCTCGCCGCGGTAGACCTTCAGCTTGGTGAGCATCTGACGGCCCAGGGTGTTCTTGGGGAGCATGCCCTTGACGGCCTTCTCGATGGCCTTCTCGGGGTTCTTGTCCAGCAGCTCGTCGTAGCGGACGGAGCGCAGACCGCCCGGGTAGCCGGAGTGGCGGTACGCCATCTTCTGGGTCCGCTTGTTGCCGGACAGGTGCACCTTGTCGGCGTTGATGATGATGACGAAGTCACCAGCGTCGACGTGCGGCGCGTAGATCGGCTTGTGCTTGCCGCGGAGAAGGGTCGCGGCGGTGGTGGCGAGACGGCCCAGGACGACGTCCTGGGCGTCAATGACGTGCCACTGGCGAGTCACATCGCCGGGCTTGGGGCTGTACGTACGCACTTCGCAGCCTTCTTCTTCAGTGGATGGGTGCTGACACATGGCATCACTGAAGCGATCGTGCAGCTGGGGACGACAATGCCGGGGACGCTGCCCGTATGCCGCCCACTGGTAACTGCTCCAGGGAACCTAGGTAGAGGCCGCTCCCGTGAGAACGAGCGAGCCAATACACAACGAAGGGGAAGCCTACAAGGGTGGCCCCCGGCGGGTCAAAACGAGCCCCCGCCGACATCCGGACGAGCCGTCGCCGACCGCTGCGGGAAATCCCGGGAGCACGGCCGTACCGGGATGCGCCGTCCTGCCCCCAATGGTCCCCCCAAGGTCCCCGGTCTCCGTTCGTACAGTCGCACCGGTACCCCCTGGCCCCCGTCTAAGATGCGCCCCATGAGTTATGGGCAGGGGGGACCTCAGTCCCAGTGGGATCCGTGGAAACCGCAGTCTCAGCAGCCCTGGAGCAGCGGGGCCGGCCAGACCCCGGACTGGGCGTCGCTCGCCGAGGCGTCGGAGACGCGGAACAAGCGGCGCAGAGTGCTGTTCATCGGCGGTGGCGTGGTCGCCACGCTGGCGATCGGCACCGCCGTCGCGATGGCCGTGG
>NZ_JBFBJI010000030.1:0-102609 GCF_040702065.1 Streptomyces sp. NPDC086777
GGGGGGGGGGGGGCCCCCGGCGCCGGCGGGGGGGGGGGGGCCCCCGGCGCCGTGCGTCTCGGTCCGGGCGTGCCCGGGTCCGGGCTACCAGGCCACCGGCAGCCGCAGCGGGAAGCGGCGGATGGTCTTGGTGTCCCAGCGGACCTCGTCCGGCTGTACCGCCAGGCGGAGGTCGGGGAAACGGTCCAGGAGGCGGCCGACGGCCACCTCCAGTTCGGCCATCGCCAGGGGCACCGCGATGCACCGGTGGCCGCCCCAGCCGAAGGTCATGTGGGGCATGACGGGGCGGTCGGGCACGATCTCGTGCGGATCCGGGTAGCGGTCGGGGTCGCGGTTGGCCGTCAGGTACGAGACGTGGACGAAGTCGCCGCGTTTGATGAGGACCCCGTCCAGCTCCACGTCCTCCAGTGCCACCCGGGGAATGCCCACGCCCTTGCGGAAGGGGATGTACCGGAGCAGTTCGTGGAGGAACTCCGTCAGGTTCTCGCGGTGCGCGCGGGCGTACTCCGCGAGCTCCGGGCGGGTCAGCAGCAGGTACATGATGTCGCTGATCTGGCAGGTGGCCGTGTCCTGGCCGCTGAGGGTGAGCGTCAGCAGCAGGACCGCCAGTTCCCGGTCGTCGAGGTGGTCGTCGCCGTCCCGTGCCTCGACGAGCAGGCTGACGAGGTCCGTGCCGGGTTCCTTACGGCGTTCGTTGACGAGCTGGCCGAAGTAGGCCGTCAGGTCCTGCTTGGCCGCGCGGGCGACGTCGCGGTTGCCCGCGCCCACCACCAGCAGCCGCTGGACCTGTTCCTGCATCCGGGGCCACTCGGCGCGTTCGATGCCCAGCAGGTCCATGATCGTGTGCTGGGGAAGGGGGTCGGACAGATGCCGGACCAGGTCGGCGGGACAGCCCTGCGCCTCCATCCCGTCCAGCAGCCGGTCCGCGAGCAGGACGATACGGTCCCGCATGCGTTCCACGTGCTGCTGGGTGAAGGCCTGGGTGGCCAGATGCCGGATCCGGCTGCTCTGCGGCGGGTCCATCACGTTGATCGACTCGGGGGAGACGATCGGTTCGGCGGTCATGCGCGGATAGTCGTACTCGATGATCTCGGCCCGGCTGAACCGGGGATCCGTGGTCACCACCTGCACCGACTCGAAACTGGTGACCAGCCAGGCGTCCGACTCGCCGTACGGCAGGCGGATGGTGCCTAGGGACTCGCGCTCCATGAACCCGGACAGTGCCGGATCGAAGTCGAGGGCCTTGCTGAAACCGAAGGGACAGTCGACGGCCTGCACGTTGTTCTCCTTCATCGGTCGACCATGGAGTACCTCCTCTCGCGATGGAATCACGGCTTCCGTATCAACCGGTGTGTTAATCGACCCAGGTGGGGCCACGTGGGCTAACGCAAACCACCGTGCGCGGCGACGGCCGCCGGTCACTTGGCGTACAGACCCTCGATCTCCGTCGCGAAGTCCTTCATGACCGCCTCGCGGCGCAGCTTCATCGACGGGGTCAGATGCCCGGCCTCCTCGGTGAAGTCGACGGGGAGCATGGCGAAGCGCCGGATGGACTCGGGGCGGGAGACGAGCTTGTTGGCCTCGTCGACGGCGCGCTGCAGGACGGCGAGCAGTTCGGCGTCGTCCATCAGGAGCTCCGGCGGCACCGGGTGCTTGCCGTTCATCTGGCGCCAGTGGGTGAGGCCGTCCCGGTCCAGGGTGATGAGGGCGCTGACGTACGGCAGCCCGTCGCCGACCAGCATCACCTGGGAGATGAGGGGGTGCGAGCGCAGCCAGTTCTCGAGCGGGGCGGGGGCGACGGACTTGCCGCCGGCCGTGATCAGCATCTCCTTCTTGCGGCCGGTGATGGTGAGGTAGCCCTCGTCGTCGAGTTCGCCGAGGTCGCCGGTGGCCAGCCAGCCGTCCCGGGTGGCGGGGACGACCCCGCCGGCCGCCGGGTCCCAGTAGCCGCGCAGCACGTGTTCGCCGGCGACCAGGATCTCGCCGTCGGCGGCGATCCGGACCTTGGTGCCGGGCATCGGCCACCCCACCGTGCCGAGGCGCGGCTTGAGGGGCGGGGTGCAGGTGCTGGCCGCCGTGGTCTCGGTCAGGCCGTAGCCCTCGTAGATCTCGATGCCGGCCCCGGCGTAGAACGCGGCGAGGCGGCGGCCCAGCGGGGAACCGCCGCAGATGATGTGCCGGACGCGGCCGCCCATGGCGGTCCGGATCCGGCGGTAGACGAGCGGGTCGTAGAAGGTGCGGGCGGTCTTCAGGGCGCGGCCGGGCCCGCTGCCGGTACCGGTCTGTTTCGCCTCCAGCGCCTCGCCGTAGCGCTGCGCGACCCCCGTGGCCCGGTCGAAGACCGAGACCCGTCCGCCCGACTCCGCCTTCGCCCGCGCGGTGTTGAAGACCTTCTCCAGCATGTACGGGATGGTGAGCAGACAGGTCGGTTTGAAGCCGGCGAGGTCCGGGAGCAGGTCCTCGGCCTTGAGGCTGGGGGCGTGACCGAGGCGGACCCCGGCGCGGACGCAGGCGATCGCCACCATGCGGCCGAAGACGTGGGACATGGGGAGGAAGAGGAGGACGGAGACCTCCTCTTCGCTGCGCGCCTTGAAGATCGGGTAGAGGAGTTCGATCGCGTTGTCGACCTCGGCGAAGAAGTTGCCGTGCGAGAGGGCGCAGCCCTTGGGGCGGCCGGTGGTGCCGGAGGTGTAGATCAGGGTGGCGAGGGTGTCCGGGCCCAGCATGCCCCGCCGGACGCCCACCTCGCCGTCCGGCACCTGCGCGCCGGCCTCCGCGAGCCGGTCCACGTGCCCCTTCTCCATCACCCACAGGTGCCTGAGGTCGGGCAGCCGGTCGAGTTCGGGGCCGAGCGCGGCGGCCTGCGCGCCGGTCTCGGTGACCAGGGCGACGGCACCGGAGTCGTGCATGATCCAGCGGGTCTGGAAGACCGAGGAGGTCGGGTAGATCGGCACCGTCACCAGACCGGCCGCCCAGGCGCCGAAGTCGAGGAGTGTCCACTCGTAGGTCGTCCGGGCCATGATCGCGATCCGGTCGCCCGGCACCAGGCCCTCGGCGATCAGGCCCTTCGCCACCGCCAGCACCTGCGCGGCGAACTGAGCGGCCGTCACGTGCGCCCAACGGCCGTCCTCCTCGGACGACTTGCGGCTGAGCACCACGGCACCGGGCTCCGCCTCCGCGTTCTCGAACGGCAGGTCCGCGAGCGAGCCGTGCCGTACCGGGGGCGCGAACGGCGGTACGTACGCCTCCCGGACCACCCCGTCCAGCCGCTGCACGAGGGGCTCGACCAGGATCGGGTTCCCGTCGTAGTCCGTGGCCTGGATCGCCGCGCCGGAGAAGAAGACCGGGGCGGCGTGCGGATAAGAGGACGTGGACACGGGGCGGCTCCTCGGGCGTGCAGCGGTGAACTGCTTGCTGCATGACGTACGTGCCTCGCGCACCGAGGCGTTCACCGGCACCGGCACTCGGGAAGGGGTTACCGGCGGTTCAGGCTGGAGATCGTACGGGTCCGCTGTGGCGGGCTTGTGGGGTTTCGGGGGTTGTCCGGGGACGGGCCTGTGCAATCCCGGAGGTTACGTGAGGGTCCTTCACGTTCGGCCCGTTTCCCGGTGATTGACAGCTGTGACATAGGCTTACCTACGGTAACCTTACTCCGGAGTCAGGAATTGGGCCATATGGGGGACGCCGGGTACTTCCCAGGCCGCGGGTGCGTCGCGGCCGGGCGCGCCTTCGGCACCGGAACGTGAAAGGAAGGCCCTGTGATCAACCTCGGCAGCTCTCCTTCTCTCGGGCCTCTGCTCGTGCGCGGGGCGCTACGGTCACCGTTCAAACGGCCCGCCCCCGACGCGGACTTCCCCCGCACTCAGCTCGTGCTGCCGGGCGTCCGCCCCGACCTCGAAAGGCTCGCCGGCTACGAGCGGGTCTGCGGGTACGCCACCGGGGAGGACGGACTGCCGGTCACCTATCCGCACGTGCTCGGATTCCCGTTGGCCATGCGGCTGATGACCGCGCGCGAGTTCCCGTTGCCGCTGCTGGGGCTGGTGCACACCTCCGTCGAGATCGAGCGGTACGCCGAGCTGCCAGGCGGCGGGACGTACGACATCGCCGTCCACGTCGAGGAGTTGAGGCCGCACCGGCGGGGCACCGAGGCCACCGTCGTGACCGGGGTGCGGATCGGCGAGGACCTGGTGTGGGAGTCGCGGAGCACGTATCTGGCACGGCACCGTACGCGGCACCCGGGTGAGACGGTCCGGGAGGAGCCCGGCCGCCCGCTGCCCGTCGTCGAGGAGTGGCGGATCGCCGGGGACGTCGGCCGGCGGTACGGGGCCGCGTCCGGGGACCGCAACCCCATTCACCTGCACCCGCTCACCGCCCGCCTCTTCGGCTTCCCCCGGGCCATCGCGCACGGCATGTGGACCGTGGCCCGGTGCCTTGCCGCGCACGGGGTGCCGACGGCGGCAGTCGTGCGGGCGGAGTTCCGGGCGCCGGTGCTGCTGCCGGCCAGGGTCGAATACGCCGCCGCGGACGGCCGTTTCCAACTGCGCAGCGGCGACCGGGTGCACGTGGCGGGCAGTGTCGGACCGCGCGTTGCCCAGTGACCGGCCGACACCGCACAGAGATTGCGGCGCCTCGCCGGGCGGGGCACCAGGAAGCTGTACCACGTGGGCCGCAGCCGGCTGGCGCCCGCGTTGCGCCGCTGGGGTGCCGTGTGACGGACCGGGCCGGTCAGGGCGGGGACCAGGGCCGGCCCTCCATCAGGTTGCCGAGGCCCGCCCAGGCGAAGTTCATCAGGGTCGCGGCGGCCTGACGTGCCGTGACTCCCGGCGTGGCGTTGGCCCAGGTGGCCAGGGACTCGGCCGCGCCCACCAGCGCCTCGGCGAGGCCCGCGACCTCGCCCTCCGCCAGGTCGGGGTCCCGGTGCGCGGCACGGGCGGCGGCGACGATGAGCTGGGTCACGAACGCGACGATCTCCTCGCGCATCGCCGCGACCTCGGAGGCGAACCGCTCGCCGTGCGTACGGGCCTGGAGGTGCAGCACCGACCAGCCGTCGGGGTGTCCGGCGGTGTACGTGAAGAACGCCCGCAGTCCGTCCCAGAGCTGCCGGTCGGCGGGCAGCGCGCGGTCGACACCGGTGCGGACCGCGTCGGTCAGGGCTCTGGCCTCACGGCGGATGCAGGCCGTGAACAGATCGTCCTTGGAGTTGAGGTACAGGTACACCAACGGCTTGGAGACGCCGGCTAGTTCGGCGATCTCGTCCATCGACGCGGCCATGTAGCCGCGCTGGCCGAAGGTCCGCACGGCGGCGTCCAGCATCTGCTGCTCACGCACCGCGCGCGGCATCCGCTTGGTCTTGACGGTCCCCATGGCACGAAGCCTAGTTGGGGCCGGCGGCGAGGGAGCCGCTCAGGAGGAGGCCTGGGCCTGGTCCGCCGCGTCGACCGCGGCGTCCTCCTGGCTGCGGTTGGCCTCGATGTTCGCCTGCATCCGTTCGACCCGCTGCGCGACCTGCACCGAGGCCCGGTCCCGCTCCTTGCGCAGTACGACGAAGCTGATCGGCGCCGACAGGACGAGGGAGAGCAGCAGGACCCACAGAAGGTTGGAGTCGCCGAAGCCACGCGGGAACGCCCCGGCGTAGACGAGGCCCCAGACGACGAGGAGGCAGCCCGCGAAGATACCGAGGCGCATCAGCGTGTAGCGGAGCATCTCAATCCAGTCTTCCGATGACGAAAAGGGGCACCGTCCAGTGAAGCACGCCGTGGGGCCGATCTTTCACCGGGGTCAGGTCAGCGGGAGCAGCATGGTGATGTCGTCGCGGTCGTCGCCGGGGGCGACGCGGACCGCGGCGGGGACCCGGCCGACCTCCTTGTAGCCGCAGGAGCCGTAGAACTTCTCCAGGCCGAGGCCACCGCGGCAGCTGAGCCGTATCGCGTCGATGCCGTCGAAGCCGCGGGCGGCGTCGGCGGCGGCCGCGAGGAGGTCGCGGCCGTAGCCCCGGCCCTGGTGTCCCGGGTGCACCATCACGGTGTACAGCCACACCCAGTGCGTCATCAGCCGGTGCGTGTTGAAGGAGAAGAAGGCGGTGGCGGCGACCTCACCGGCCTCGTCGTGCCCGACGAGGAGCCGGTGCCGGCCCTCGGCCATCGCGACGAGATGCCGCACCAGCTCCGGCCGGACGTCCTCCGCCGTGACCGGCGCCACGAACCCGACGGCTCCGCCTGCGTTGGTCACGTCCGTCCACAGGGTGAGGACGCCGTCGCGGAGGGCGGGGGTGATGGCGGGGTCGAGGGTGAAGGTAAGGGGCATGCCGGGATCGTATCTATTACGACGGGGGGCGGGTAGGGCCGTCTCGCGACTGCGGGCCGGTGGGGGCTGGTCGCGCAGTTCCCCGCGCCCTTTGCGGGGCGCACTGCAGCGAGCCCCGCAAGGGCCGGTGGGAACTGCGCGAGGAGCCACGACGCACCCGCACCCGGAAACGCACCGTCGGGCGGCCTCACACCCGCGCCGTCGGCGGCCTCACACCCGCATCGTCGGCGGCCTCACACCCGCATCGGCTGCGGGGACTCCCGGCGCGCCGGGTCCGGCCCGTCGTACTCGCGGATGATCTCGTACCGCGTGTTCCGCTCCACCGGGCGGAAGCCCGCGTCGCGGATGAGGTCGAGCAGGTCCTCGCGGGTCAGCTTGTTCGGCGTGCCGTAGTTGTCCGCGTCGTGGGTGATCTTGTACTCGACGACCGACCCGTCCATGTCGTCGGCCCCGTGCTGCAGCGCCAGCTGCGCCGTCTGCACGCCGTGCATGACCCAGAAGACCTTGACGTGCGGGACGTTGTCGAAGAGGAGACGGGAGACCGCGAAGGTCTTCAGGGCCTCCGCGCCGGTCGCCATCTGGGTCCGGGCCTGGAGCCGGTTCCTGACCTTGCCGTCCTTCATGTCCACGAAGTCGTGCTGGTAGCGCAGCGGGATGAAGACCTGGAAGCCGTTCGTCTCGTCCTGCAGCTCGCGCAGGCGCAGCACGTGGTCGACGCGGTGACGGGGCTCCTCGATGTGGCCGTACAGCATGGTGCACGGGGTCTTCAGACCCTTCTCGTGCGCCAGGCGGTGGATCCGCGACCAGTCCTCCCAGTGGGTGCGGTGGTCCACGATGTGCTGCCGGACCTCCCAGTCGAAGATCTCCGCGCCGCCACCGGTCAGCGATTCGAGGCCCGCGTCGATCAGCTCGTCGAGGATCTCGGAGGCCGACAGACCGGAGATCGTCTCGAAGTGGTGGATCTCGGTCGCCGTGAAGGCCTTCAGCGAGACGTTCGGGAGGGCCGCCTTCAGCTCGCGCAGCGACCGCGGGTAGTAGCGCCACGGCAGGTTCGGGTGCAGGCCGTTGACGATGTGCAGCTCGGTGAGGTTCTCGCCCTCCATCGCCTTGGCGAGCTTCACCGCCTCCTCGATGCGCATGGTGTAGGCGTCCTTCTCGCCCGGCTTGCGCTGGAACGAGCAGTACGCGCAGGACGCGGTGCACACGTTCGTCATGTTGAGGTGACGGTTGACGTTGAAGTGGACGACGTCGCCGTTCTTGCGCGTCCGCACCTCGTGGGCGAGGCCGCCCAGCCAGGCCAGGTCGTCCGACTCGTACAGCGCGATGCCGTCCTCGCGGGTCAGCCGCTCACCGGCCCTGACCTTCTCCTCCAGCTCACGCTTGAGCCCGACGTCCATGCCCACACCTCTCTACGACAACTTCGACCACCGTACGCCCCACCCTTCGGGCGGCAGGTACCCCCATACGGCCCTTCGGGCCTACGCCTCTTCGGGAAGTTCCCCGACCCGGTTCTCCCACTTCGTGGACAGCACGATCGTGGTACGGGTCCGGGAGACGCCCTTCGTCCCGGACAGCCGCCGGATGGTCTTCTCCAGGCCGTCCACGTCCGACGAACGCACCTTGAGCATGAACGAGTCGTCGCCGGCGATGAACCAGCAGTCCTCGATCTCCGGCAGGTCCCGCAGCCGCTGCGCCACGTCCTCGTGGTCGGCCGCGTCGGAGAGGGAGATCCCGATGAGGGCGGTGACGCCGAGGCCGAGCGAGGCCGCGTCGACGGTGGCCCGGTAGCCGGTGATGACCCCGGCCGCCTCCAGCCGGTTGATGCGGTCGGTGACGCTGGGTCCCGACAGTCCGACGAGGCGGCCCAGCTCAGCGTAGGAGGCCCGGCCGTTCTCCCTCAGGGCCTGGATGAGCTGCCTGTCCACGGCGTCCATGCGATCGAAGCCTTCCGCTGAAGATTCCCGAAGTAGATGAGAGGTGGTGCTGAGGTACAGCTACTTGCCGGCGCCGCCGAGGTCCCCTTCCCAGCGGCGGTAGAGCCGGTGCCCCACACCGGCCGCGTCGAGCACCCGGCCGGCGACGAAGTCGACGAGGTCCTGGATGTGGGTCGCGCCCGCGTAGAAGGCGGGGGAGGCCGGGACGACGACCGCCCCGAGGTCGTCCAGGGTGACCAGGTGGCGCAGGGTCTGGCCGTTCAGCGGGGTCTCGCGGACGGCGACGACGAGCGGGCGGCGCTCCTTCAGGGTGACACTGGCCGCCCGCTGGAGCAGGTCCTTGGAGAGGCCGAGGGCGACCCCGGCGACGGCGGCGGTGGACGCCGGCACGATCAGCATGCCCTTCGCCCGGTACGACCCGGAGGACGGCCCGGCGGCCAGGTCGCCGGCGCTCCAGTACCGCACCCGGGCCAGGTCGGCCGCGAAGGTGCCCGGCTTGCCGTCGGCCCCCCGCGCCAGCCATTCCCCCAGGTCGTCCTGCCAGTGCGCGTCCCGGAAGGAGATCCCGGTCTCGTCCAGCAGGGTGAGCCGCGAGGCCCGGCTGACCACCAGGTCGACGCTCTCCCCCGCGTCCAGCAGGCCACGCAGCACAGCAGCGGCATACGGCGTTCCGGACGCCCCGGACACCCCCACGATCCAAGGCACGCGCTGCGTTTCTCCTGCGTTCACATCTTGAGCGTACCGGCGCGCCGACCGAGGTTCAGGCCGGGTGGGGGGCCTACGGGTCGGCGGGGAGGCGGTCGCCGTCCGGGACGGGCTCGCCGGCCTTCCGCTCCTGTCACCTGACGGCGGGCCGCACCGTGTTCAGACGGTCAGACCACGGACCAGCAGATCCAGCAGGGCGCACACGAACAGGGCAATGCCGATAAACCCGTTGACGCTGAAGAAGGCGCGGTTCAGGCGCGAGAGGTCGTGCGGGCGGACGATGGAGTGCTCGTAGGCGAAGGCGGCGGCGACGATCACCAGGCCCAGCCAGAAGAACGCGCCTGCGTGGGTGGCCACGGCGTACCAGACGAACAGGCCGGTCACCAGCGCGTGGCAGACCCGGGCGCCCCAGATCGCCGCCGGGATGCCGAAGCGGGCCGGGACCGACATGACGCCGATCTCACGGTCGGTCTCGACGTCCTGGCAGGCGTAGATCAGGTCGAAGCCGCCGATCCAGATGCCGACGGCGAGGCCGAGGATCACCGCTTCCCAGGACCACTCGCCGGTGATCGCCAGCCAGCCGCCGATCGGGCCCATGGCCTGGGCGAGGCCCAGGATGGCCTGGGGGAAGTTCGTGAACCGCTTGCCGTAGGGGTAGACCACCATCGGGATCACGGCGACGGGGGCCAGGGCCAGGCAGAGGGGGTTCAGGAGGGCCGCCGAGCCGAGGAAGACGGCGACCGCGATCAGCGCGCCGGTCCAGGCGTGCTTGACGCTCATCGCGCCGGTGACCAGCTCACGGTGGGCGGTGCGCGGGTTCCGGGCGTCGATCTCGCGGTCGATGATCCGGTTGACGGCCATCGCGAAGGTGCGCAGGCCGACCATGCAGACCGTGACCAGGAGCAGCCGGCCCCAGTGGATGTTCCGGTCCAGCTCGAACATCGCGGTCAGCGCGGCGATGTACGCGAAGGGCAGGGCGAAGACCGAGTGCTCGATCATCACCAGCCGGAGAAACGCCTTGGTGCGTCCTGGCTGCGGGATCGCGGCTGATGCAGAACTCACTGAGAACCTCCGAGAATGCCCCGGCCTTCAGATCGGGGAAGAATCAAACGCCTTCTGTGCAGGGCACGGAAAGGCGAATCACTTTCGTGGTGACTCGCCGTCTGGCGCGATGGTCGAGCGCTCACCGTCCAAGCGGTACACGATCTCGGAATTGAGGGAGCGGCGGGCGGACTTGGCCTGGGCAACCAGCCAGACGTGAAGGTCGGCGGGGAGCCTGAGCGTGATACGCACTTCATCAGTCACGCTCCGCATTCTAGTGGTACCGTAGTGTCATGATGACACCAGGAACGGTGGTAGACGCGGGCCATGCCCGGTACACCTACCGGCTGCGCGTGTCGTCGACCGCCCACTCGGCACTGCTGGCCGAATGGGACCGCTGCCGCTGGATCTGGAATGAGTGCGTCGCCCGCTCCAAGAAGGCCCACCGCGACGGGGAGAAGTGCGGCCCCGCCCGGCTGGACAGAATGCTGACCGAGGCCCGCGCTACCGGGCCGTGGCTGATTGAAGGCAGCTCTGTACCGCAGCAGCAAATCATCCGCGACTTCGGCAAGTGCCGAGCGAAGGCCTTGAAGGACATCAAGGAGCGCCTGCCGCGACAGCAGCGGGCCGGTATGCCGAGACACAAGAAAAAGCGCGAGGCCGACCCCACCCTCAACTACACGCGGCGCGGCTTCCGGGTGAAGGACCGGCGTCTGCACCTCGCGGGCGGCATCGTCCTGAACGTGGTGTGGTCGCGGGACCTGCCCGCCGATCCGACCAGTGTGCGCGTGTACCGGGACAGTCTCGGGCACTGGTATGCCTCGTTCGTCGTTCCCGCGGAGGTCCAGCCACTCCCCGCCACTGGCGCCGTGATCGGCGTGGACTGGGGCGTCCGCGAGACCGCGACCACGACGAGTGAGGGCCATGACCTCCCGCACGCCGAACACGGCGAAAAGGCCAAGACCAAGCTGACCCGGTACGACCGGATGATGGCCCGCCGTAAACCCGCCAAGGGACGGTCGGCTTCGAAGGGTTATCGCGAGGCGAGGAAGCTGCGGGCGAAGACGTGCCAGAAGATCGCCCGTCAGCGACAGGACACCGCCCGTAAGTGGGCCAAGCGCGTCGTGACGGACCATGACGCAATCGCTGTGGAGGACTTCCGTCCGAAGTTCCTCGCCAAGACCAGCATGGCGCGCAAGGCCGCCGACGCGGCGATCGGCGCCACCAAGACGGCCCTGCTGGAGATGGCCCGGAAACACGCGCGCGACGTGTACCTCGTGCACCCGGCGCACACCACCATGGACTGCGCATCGTGCGGAGCGAGAACCAAGCACGCACTTCCTCTTTCGGAACGTACTTATACCTGCATCGCCTGCGGAGCCGTGTCCCCCAGAGACAAGAACTCCGCCCGTGTGATGCTCGTCCGGGCTGGTCTGAACCCGGCTGGTGTCGAGGGCGTAGGAACTCTTGGAGCGCCGCTCCAAGAGGCAGCCTGAGCCAGGAATCCCCTCCCTTTCAGAGAGGGAAGCAGTCAAAGGCCGTACTCCTTCCAGCGGCGGTCCACGAGGGCCGCCGTATCCGGGTCCGGCAGGACCATGTCCGGCCAGCCCCCGTCCCGTGTGTAGCCCTCCTCGGGCCACTTCCTGGTCGCGTCGATGCCCGCCTTGCCGCCCCAGAACTGCTGGTAGGAGGCGTGGTCGAGGTGGTCGACGGGGCCTTCCACGACCGTGAGGTCACGGGCGTAGTCGGTGTTGCCGAGGGCCCGCCAGGCGACCTCGTGCAGGTCGTGCACGTCGCAGTCGGAGTCGACGACCACGATCAGCTTGGTGAGCGACATCATGTGCGCCCCCCAGACGGCGTGCATGACCTTCTGCGCGTGCTTCGGGTACTTCTTGTCGATCGAGACGATCGCACAGTTGTGGAAGCCGCCGGCCTCGGGGAGGTGGTAGTCCACGATGTCCGGGACGATGATCTTCAGGAGGGGCAGGAAGAAGCGTTCCGTGGCGCGGCCCAGCGGACCGTCCTCCGTCGGGGGGCGGCCGACGACGATCGACTGGAGCAGCGGCCGCTTGCGCATCGTCACGCAGTCGATGGTCAGGGCCGGGAACGGCTCCTGCGGCGTGTAGAAGCCGGTGTGGTCGCCGAACGGGCCCTCGGGCCGCATCTCGCCCGGCTCCAGCCAGCCCTCCAGGACGACCTCGGCGCTCGCCGGGACCTGGAGCGGGACCGTCTTGCAGTCGACCATCTCGATCCGCTTGCCGGCGATGAACCCGGCGAACAGGTACTCGTCGATGTCGCCGGGGAGCGGGGCGGTGGAGGCGTAGGTGACGGCGGGCGGGCAGCCGAAGGCGATCGCGACCGGGAGCCGCTCTCCCCTGCGCGCCGCCACCTGGTAGTGGTTGCGGCTGTCCTTGTGGATCTGCCAGTGCATGCCGATGGTGCGCCGGTCGTGACGCTGGAGCCGGTAGAGGCCCAGATTCCGGATGCCGGTCTCGGGGTCCTTGGTGTGGGTGAGCCCCAGGTTGAAGAAGGAGCCGCCGTCCTGCGGCCAGGTGAACAGCGCCGGGAGCCGGTCCAGGTCGACGTCCTCGCCGGTCAGGACGACCTCCTGCACCGGGGCCTCCTTGACCTTCTTCGGCGGTACGTGCGTCATCGCGCCGAGCTTGCCGAACGCCTCGCGCACACCGACGAAGCCGTGCGGCAGCTCGGGGCGCAGCAGCCCGCCGATCTTCTCGGAGATCTCCCCGTACGACTTCAGCCCGAGGGCCTTGAGCAGCCGCCGGTCGGTGCCGAACACGTTCATCGCGAGGGGCATGCTCGACCCCTTCACGTTCTCGAAGAGCAGGGCCGGTCCGCCGGACTTCTGCACCCGGTCGACGATCTCCCCGACCTCCAGATACGGGTCGACCTCGGCCTTGACACGCTTGAGGTCTCCCTCGCGCTCCAGTGCCCGGAGCAGGGAGCGAAGATCGTCGTAAGCCATGTGTCCCAGTATCGGCCACCCGGGGTCCGGGCCCGGTCACCGCCCCCTGCCTACGCGTCGGCCGTGGGACGCGACGCACGCGTCCGTGGTGGCCCCCGGCGGGGGCGCCGCCCCCAGGGAATCCACCCGCACCGCCCACCGCTCCGCTCCCCCGCCTGCCGGAGGAGGCGCTCGTCTCACTGACGCCGGCGTCCGGTGGCGTCTCCTGAGGACACCGGCCCGGCCGGCTTCCCGCACCGGCATCGCGCCGCCGACTTCAGTAGTGTGGCCGCCATGCTCAGGTATCTGCCCTATTTGCTGGTCCTCGCGCTGTGGATCTACGCCTTCGTGGACTGCCTGAACACCCCCGAGGACGAGGTCCGTGCCCTGCCGAAGCTGGCGTGGGTGTTCGTCATCCTGCTCTTCGGCGAGGTCCTGGTCGGCCCGGTGGCCTGGCTGGTGGCCGGCAAGGCCCGGCAGCCGCGCGAGCGCTGGGTCGCCCCGGACGACAACCCGGAGTTCCTGAAGTCCCTGAAGCGGGACGATCCGCGCACCGACTGACCGCCTACAGCAGCGCCTTCACCTGGGCCGCCGTCAGTGCCCGCTGGAAGACCTGGACCTGTTTGATCGAGCCGGGGAACCAGTCGGCGGGGGTGCCGGCCGTGGTGGCACGGCCGATGAGGAGGGGGCCGCGGGCGGCGACGGGGTTGCTGTCGTTGATGCCGGCTTCCTGGACGCCGTCGACGTACAGGAGGAGCTGGTTGCGGAGGCCCTCGTAGACGCCGACCAGGTGGGTCCAGGCATCCGGCTTCGGGACCGTGAACGACAGGGCGCGCAGGTCGGGGCGGGCGAAGGCCCAGCGGTTCTCGGCGGCCGAGTACTGGAGGTAGAAGCCGCTGGCGTCACCCGCGTCCTGGCTGACGGCGGTCGCGAAGGACGACGGGACCCTGCTCAGGGCCACCCACGCCGAGACGGTGAAACTGCGGCCCTTCGCGGTCCGCAGCACCGGTCCCGCGGTCGCGATCTGGCTGGTGCCGCCGTCGAACAGTGCGGCCCCGTCCTTGCCCCGCCCCCACCCGACCGCGGTGGCCGCGCCGTCGTACCGGCCGGTGTCGTCGGCGGCGACCGCGCCCGAGGTCTCGTCCAGCGGCCAGGCGTCCAGCGGCGAGGGGACGGAGACGGAACCCGAACCGGCCGGGTGCTGCGGGGAGCTGGCCCTGCCCCGGTTGACCAGGTGGGCGACCGGTACGGCCGCGATCGCGGCGACGGCCAGCGCTCCCCCGGAGACGAGGAGGGTACGGCGGCTGGTGCCCGGGTTCTGGCGGTGGGGCACCGGCGGCGGGGCCGGGGCGAGTCTGGTGACCTGGCGGGTCGCCGTGACGGGCGGCGGGGCCGGGCGCGCGAGGTCGGCCGGTGGATCGGCCGCGGGTCTCGCGAGGAAGGCGGTGGCATCCGTCGCCGGGCCGACCCGGGCCAGGATCTCGCGCGGGGTGGGCCGCCCGGCCGGGTCCTTGACCAGGCAGTCCGCGACGAGGGAGGCGAGGGCCGGGTCGGTGACGGCGGTGATGTCGGGATCGTCGTGGACGACGCGGTAGAGCAGGGCCGGGGTGGGCCCGGCGCCGAACGGGTTGCCGCCGGTGGCCGCGAACGCCAGCACCGCACCGAGCGAGAACACGTCGCTCGCGCCCGTCACCTCGCTGCCCGCGACCTGCTCCGGCGACATGAAGCCGGGCGAGCCGACCATCAGCCCCGCCTGCGTGATCGTCGCGGACTCCACGCTCCGCGCGATACCGAAGTCGATGACCCGCGGCCCGTCCTCGGCCAGCAGCACGTTCGACGGCTTGAGGTCCCGGTGCACCAGCTGGGCCGCATGGATCGACGTGAGCGCCTCCGCCAGCCCGGCGGCGAGATCGAGCACGGTGGCGGCCGGCAGCGGTCCTCTCTCGGCGACCGCGTCCTGGAGCGAGGGCCCCGCGATGTAGCTGGTGACCAGCCAGGGCAGCGGGGCGTCCGGATCGGCGTCCACGACCGGTGCGGTGAAGGCACCGCTCACCTTGCGGGCGGCCTCCACCTCGCGCCGGAACCTCGATCGGAACTCCGGCTGTCCCGCGACCAGTTCGGCGTGGACCACTTTCACGGCGACGGGCCGGCCGCCCGGCGAACGGCCGAGGAAGACCCGGCCCATCCCGCCCGCGCCGAGCCGCCGCAGCAACTGGTACTCCCCGACGGAGCGCGGATCCCCCGGCTCCAGAACTGCCACGACCCCTCCCGCACCGCCGACTCCCCCGAGACCCGGTCAGCATAGGACCACCGGCCGCGGCGGTTGGCCGATTCCGGTCCGTGCGGGGCAAGTTGCCCCCGGGTCTGCCCTTGGGGACCGGGCAGCGGGCGAGCGCGGCGCCGTCGTGGGCCGTCGCGCGGCTCCTACCCTTCCGTCGCCTCGCCGATCCGAGCGGCGGGCCCGGCAGCCGCTGAGGCGTCCGGGCGGTCAACCGCCTTTCCGGCACGCCCGGTTACCCGGCGCGAGCGCGCGCCGCGGCCGACCGTCAGCAGGGGGAGTCCGGCAGGTGCTCCTGGGCCCACTCGCGCAGTGCCCGCAGCGACGGCTCCAGCGCGGCGCCCGACGCGGTGAGGCGGTACGAGACCCGCAGTGGCGGGCCCTCGTCGACCTCGCGGACCACGAGCCCCGCCGCGGCCAGCTCGGCGAGGCGGTCGGAGAGCATGCGCTCGCTGATGCCGGGGACGGCGCGGCGCAGGCTGGCGAAGTGGGTGGGCTGACCCAGCAGGACGGACAGGATCGGGCCGTTCCAGCGCTTGCCGAGCACTTGGAAGACGCGCGTGATGCCGTCGTCGACACCCTTGCACGCTTCCGGGTCATGGACCTGCTCCACCGCCATGACATCAGGGTACAGTCACACCAAAAGGAAGGAGCTGCAAAAAAGTAAGCACCTGTGTTATCTATAGCTGAGTACGAATTCTCAGCCCCGCGGCTCCGCCCTGGGCCCGTGTATCCGGAGACCTCTCATGGCCACGCTTCTCCACATCGACTCGTCCCTCCTCCCGGGCGGGGCGTCCTCCTCCCGCACCGTCACCGACGCCTTCCGCACGGAGTGGCTGGCGCAGCACCCCGACGGCAAGGTGATCTACCGCGACCTGGCGGCGGACCCCGTACCGCACCTGACCGCCGCCGCGCACACCGCCGGTTTCGCCGACCCCGCCACCCACACCCCCGAGCAGGCGGACGCCTTCGCGGCCCGGGTGCGGCTGATCGAGGAGCTGGAGGAGGCGGACGCGGTGCTCATAGGCGCCCCGATGTACAACTTCACGATCCCGTCGACGCTGAAGGCGTGGCTGGACAACGTGGTCCTGTTCAACCGCACGATGGGCGAGACGCCGTCCGCCAAGGGGACGCCGGTCACCGTGGTCGCCAGCCGCGGCGGCTCGTACGCGCCGGGTACCCCCCGGGAGCCGTACGAGTACGTCCAGAACTACCTGGCCGCGCTGCTCGGCGACGGCCTCGGCCTGGATGTCGACTTCATCGTGCCGGAGCTGACCATGGCCCCGCAGAACCCGGCCATGGCCGAGCTCGTGCCGCTCTACGAGGCCTCCCGCGACCGCGCCCTCCAGGACGCGGCCAGCAAGGCGAAGGAGCTGGCGGACCGCCTCGCCGCGTGACGTGCGCGCCGGCCCCGGGCCCCGGTCCGGTGCCGGTTGCGCCGATCGGACCAGCACCGCGTGCGGGCCCGGTGGCGACCGGTTGTGATGGACGCGTTCTGACATCCAGACACCATGGAGACCAGCATGCGCATTCGTTCCCTCGCCGTCGCCGGCGCCCTCGCCGCCACCTTCGCCCTCGGCGGTGCCACCGCGGCGTTCGCCGACAACGGCGCCGACGCCACCGGTACCGCGTCCAACAGCCCGGGCGTGCTGTCGGGCAACGTCATCGAGGTCCCGGTCGACATCCCGGTGAACGTGTGCGGCGACAGCATCGACGTCATCGGCCTGCTGAACCCGGCGGCGGCCAACGCCTGCACCAACGGCTGACCTCACCGCACCGCGGGTACCGTCCGAGGAGTTCCGCAGGCACCACGCCCGCGGAACTCCTCGCCTGCGTGCAGGTTGTACGCCGGTGAGCCGCCCGAAGCGGACAGTGCGCCCCTGGGCCGCACCCGGAGCGATCCCGACACTTACCTCGTATGACGACTGCTCCCGCCGGTTCCACCACCCCCATCGCGCCCGAGTACGGCGACCGGGTCATCGCCGTGGAGGCGGCGGGCTCGGAACCGATCCCCGACGCCGAACGCCACGGCAGCCCGCTCCAGCTGCTCTGGACCTGGGCCTCCCCCAACATCGAGTTCGCGACCGTCTACATCGGCGTGATCGCGGTCCTCTTCTTCGGCCTGGACTTCTGGACGGCGACCGCCGCGATCCTGCTGGGCACCGCGATCGGCGCGGTCACCCAGGGGGTGCTCTCGCTGGACGGGCCCCGGTTCGGCGTCCCGCAGATGGTGATCGGCCGCTTCTCCTTCGGCTTCCTCGGCAACATCCTGCCCTCCGCCGCCAACGGCCTGCTCGCGGGCGTCGGCTGGTTCGCCGTGAACAGCGTCAGCGCCGCCTTCGCCCTGAACACGCTGACCGGCCTGCGTCCCCTGCCCTGCCTTCTCCTTGTCGTGGTCGCCGAGATCCTCATCGGCTTCATCGGCCACAACTTCGTGCACACCTTCGAGAAGTACGCGTTCCCGGCGCTCGCGGTGGTCTTCCTGCTGGCCGGGGTGTGGACCTTCAAGGACGCGGACCTCGGCGGGGGCGGTTCGGGCGGCGGCGTCGGCGGCTTCCTGCTCGCGTTCAGCGCGGCCTGGGGCTACGCGGCCGGCTGGAACCCGTACGCCACCGACTACTCCCGCTACCTGCCGCGCACCGCGGACAAGGTGAGGACCGTCCTGTGGCCGGCCGTCGGCCTGTTCGTGTCGGTGTCGATCGTCGCCGTCATCGGCGCGGCCTCGGCGACCGTCGTCGCCCCGAAGGACGCCACCCCGACCGCCGCCTTCACCGGCCACCTCCCCGGCTGGCTCGGCGACCTCGTCCTGCTCGCCATCATGCTCGGCGGCATCTCGGCGAACGCCCTCAACGTGTACTCCGGCGCGATCTCCGTCGCCTCCTTCGGTCTGCGGCTCCCCACCTGGCTGAGCCGCAGCGCCCTGGTCGTGGTCTCGGGCATCGCCGGTACGGCCGCCGCCTGGGCCTCGCTGGACGACGCGGGCGCGGCCTACGAGGCGTTCCTGCTCGTCATCGCCTACTGGGTGGCGCCGTGGCTGGGCGTCGTCCTGGTGGAACGGTGGCTCCAGCGCCGTACCGCCACGGACGCGGAACTCTCCGCCCGCCTCGCCGACCGCACCCACACCAACTGGCCGGGCCTCGCCGCCCTGCTGACCGGCGTCGCGGTCTCCGTCCCCCTCTTCTCCAACCAGGAGGACTACGTCGGATACGTCCCGAAGCACCACCCCGCCTTCGGCGACATCACCCCGCTGGTCGGCTTCGCGGTCAGCGCACTGCTGTACGCGGTGCTCCGCAAGCGCAGCCGCTAGCAACCCCGCGCCCCGCAGGGGCGCCGGGAGTGCCCCCGGCCGCACGCTGGGGGAGGAACTGCGCGACCAGCCACAACGAAACCCGCGGCCGGCCGACGCCCCGAAACCCTCCCGTCGGCGCCCTCAGTCGTCCCGCAGCTGCCGCCAGATCCGGCTCCGGTGCAGCAGGAACAGGGACCCGACCACGGCGATCATCTGGAGACCCACGGCGAGCAGCCAGAACTCGTCGCGGGTCTCCAGCCGGTTGGTCAGGAACTCGAAGTTCATGCCGAAGAACCCGGTCAGGAACGACAGCGGCAGGAAGATCACCGACACGATCGCCAGCCGGTTGATCACCCCGTTCTGTTCCCCCGCGACCAGGGACGCGTAGCTGGCGAAAGCCCGGCGGCTGGCGTCCTGCAGGGACTCGATGTCCGCGAGGACCAGGCGCGCCGCCCGCTGGAACTCCTGGGCGAGCCGCTGCCGCTCCACCGGGAAGTCGGGGCTGAGCATCCTGCGGGTGATCACCTCGTCGACGCCCTGGAGGTAGGGCAGCAGCGCGTGGTGCAGGACCGCGGAGTGACGGCGCAGCTGGGACAGCCGGTAGATCTGCTCGGGGCGCCGCGCGTCGAACATGTCGTCCTCCAGCTCCTCCACCTGGAGCAGCGCCCGCACCGCGGCCCGGCGGAACGTCGACAGCGCCTCCTGGAGCAGCAGGAACAGCGCGGCCACCGCGTCGCGCGGCCGCTCCCGCCGCACCAGCGCCCTGATGTCCCCCGCCAGGCCGGCCCGGCGGCCCCAGTGGACGACGACGAGGAAGGTCGCGGAGGCGAGGGCGTGCACATGGTGGACCCGGCCGGCCCGGACCACCGGCACGACGAACCCGACGGTGTCGCCCAGGAACTCGGCCCGCGGTGACCCGCCCGGCCGGCCGAACCACTCCAGGTCCTCGTCGTCGAGGCCGAGCTGCCGCACCACCGGCTCCTCGGCCGGGCCCGACGCCCGGGCCTCCCCCGGGGCCTCCGCCGGGCCCTCCTCCTCACCCAGTTCGACACCGAGGATCAGGAACGGATCCGTGGCGAGCCGCCGGCGCGCCTCCGGAACGGAGACCGTCGTCGTACCCCCGTCCGGCACCGACACCACCGTCACGATCATCGATCGTCCTCGCCGCTGAGCCCGTCACGCACGCTCCCAGCCTGCGTGCGGCCGGCGGTACGCGCACCCGCTGCCGCTCCGACCAGGTGCGGGCCGTCCGGGCGAGGCGGCGGCCCCGTGCCTAGGCGCTCCGCCGGACGTGCCGCGGCATGTCGTCCGCCGACTGCCGCGCCGTCGTGGCCGGTCGCGCGCACGCGGCGGCAGCCGCGGACCGGACAGGGGCCCGCGCCCCTTCGGGGCGCTGCCGCACCACCCGGTGCGCGCAGGCCGCCGTGAGGAGTTCGCCCAGCAGGTCCGGGTCGTCGATCTCCAGGCCGAGGAGCGACTCGATGCGTTCCAGGCGCTGGTAGAGGGACTGGCGGCCGATGTGCAGGAGGGCGGCGGTGCGGGTCGGGGAGCAGCCGTGCCGCAGGTGCACCTCCAGGGTGCGGACCAGGTCGCTGGGGTGCGCCGCCTCCCAGGCGAGCAGCGGGCCGAGGGTGTGCTGGACGAGCGCGGCGAGCCGGTCACGGTTGGCGGCGATCCCGCCCCGGGTCAGCTCCCGTTCCAGGGCGAGGGCGCGGGCCGAGGTGACCGACGGGCCCTCGGGCACGGCCGGTTCGGCGGGCGGCACGGTCAGCGCGAGTTCCAGGGTGGTGCGGGCCGCGCGCAGCGTCTCGCTCCAGTGCAGCCAGCCGCCGGGACCGACCGCGTGGCCGACGGCGACCGTGGCCCCCGCCTCGGTGACGCCGCGGAAGGCCTCCTGCACGGCCCGCACCGGGTCGCCGGGGACCGCGGCCGGTACCGCCAGCAGCGCCAGCACGTCGCCCGGGAACGCGGCCCGCAGCGTCCCGGCGCCGCCCAGTACCCGAGCCGCCCGGTCCACCGCGCCCACGCCCCGGCTGCCGTGCAGCGAGACGCCGAGGAGCCGGGCGCCGGGGCCGGGGTGGAACCCGGCGAGGGCGGCCCGGGCCTCCACCTCGGGCTGGTTGAGGGCCTGCCCGTCGGCCAGGTCGGCGAGGAGCGCCGCCGCGTGGTCGTCGCCCCAGGGCCGCACGACCGTACGGCGTCCGGACAGGCCCCGGGCCACGATTGCCCGGTTGGCGGCCTCGGTGATCCGCACGAAGGGCACCACCCGGTGCAGGGCGATCAGCGGCAGGCCGAGGCGGCGGGCCTCGTCGGTCACCTCGGGCGGCATGCCGGGCAGCGCGCGCCCGACCTCCACCGCGAGCCCGGCCGCACCGCGCGCCGCCAGCTCGCGCACGTACCGGCGGCGGAGCTCGTCGTCGGCGTCGGTGAGTCCGAAGCCGTTGGTGAGGAGGAGTTCGCCGCCGTCGAGGAAGCTGACGCCCTCGTAGGCCTCGCTGGTGGGGGTCCCCCCGCTTCGAGCGAAGTCGAGAATCAGGGGGAGCACCCAGCGGACCGGGCGGTCCAGGGCGTCCTCCCCGGCGAGCAGTTCGGGGCGGGCCGCCCGCACCGGGTCGAGGGCCAGGACTTCGCGGAGGGTGAGTGCGGGCACGGCGACCTCCAGGGAACGGGCGCGGCCGCTGACATTTCGTCCGGCCGGGGGCTGCCCGGAGGCTACTTTCCGCACGTTGCCCTCGTGTTTCGGCCACGGGAGAGTGTCGTCATGGATCATCTGGACGCCCGTACCGCCCGTACCTGGCTCGCCACCGCCGTCGCCGAGGCGCGCGCCGGGCTCGCCGAGGGGGGCATCCCGATCGGTGCCGCGCTCTACGGCGCCGACGGCGCACTGCTCGGCCGCGGGCACAACCGGCGGGTGCAGGACGACGACCCCTCGACGCACGCGGAGACGGCCGCCTTCCGGGCGGCGGGCCGGCAGCGGTCGTACCGGGGCACCACCATGGTGACGACCCTGTCGCCCTGCTGGTACTGCTCCGGCCTGGTCCGCCAGTTCGGCATCTCCCGGGTCGTGATCGGCGAGGCGGCCACCTTCCACGGCGGCCACGAGTGGCTCGCCGCGCACGGTGTGGAGATCGTCCTGCTGGAGGACGCCGAGTGCGTCGCCCTGATGCACGACTTCGTCGAGAACAACCCGGCTCTGTGGAATGAGGACATCGGTGAGTGAGCCCAGGCCCCGCATCCCCACCATCGATCTGCGTCCCTGGCTGGACGGTGACCCGGCGGCCCGCGAGGACCTCGCCCGGACCGTCGACTCCGCCCTGCGGACCGCCGGCTTCCTGCTCGTCACCGGGCACGGGGTCGAAGCGGAGCTGCGCACCGCCGTACGCGAGGCCGCGCGCCGGTTCTTCGCCCTCCCCGCCGAGGTCAAGCAGGCGTACGGGGCGAAGGTCGGCGGCCGCGGCTGGCTCGGGCCCGGCGCGGAGGCCAACGGCTACTCGGAAGGCACCGAGACCCCGCCCGACCTGAAGGAGTCGCTGACCTTCGCCACCGACGAGCCGTTCGAGGACCCGGTGGTCAACGCGGAGTGGTACGCGCCCAACGTGTGGCCGGCCGAGGTGCCGGAGCTGCGCACGCTCTGCGAGGAGTACCTGGAGCGGATGGCCGGCCTGGAGAAGGAGCTGCTGTCCCTGCTCGGGTACGCGCTCGGGCTCGAACAGGACTTCTTCTCCCGGCACATGGACCATCCGACGTACGGCTTCAACATCAACTGGTACCCGGGCACCGACGTGGTCGGCGAGCCCGCGCCGGGGCAGTTCCGGATCGGGCCGCACACCGACTTCGGGACCGTGACCATCCTGGACCGGCAGGCCGGCAGAGGCGGGCTGCAGGTGTACACCGACGAGGGCGGCTGGCAGGACGCGCCCTTCGACCCCGCCGCGTTCACCATCAACATCGGTGACCTGATGGCGCGTTGGACCGGCGACCGGTGGCGGTCGGGACGGCACCGGGTGCTGCCGCCGCCCACCGACGCGCCCGCCGAGGAGCTGATGTCCCTCGTCTACTTCGGCGAGTGCACCCCGGGCACCACCGTCGAGTCCGTCCCGGCGCCGGTCGGCAAGGTCGCCTACCCGCCGGTCGACTCGCACGTCTACCTGCGGGAGAAGCTGGACGCCATCACCGTCGGCTGATCTCTCAGCGTCAGGATTCGTGACCCAACAGTCATCACCCGATCTGGCCCGGAGCAACTCCCCGTTCCTACACTTGCGTTGAGGGGGGACTGCCTTGCACAGACGGCTGCACGGGCGCGGGGCGCTGTTCGACGTCGAGCCGGCCGGGCTCGTGCCGAGAATCGTCGGGTTACGGCCGTACCAGCATCGTGCCCTTCCCCTCGAACACCCCGGTGAGCTGCCGTTCGTCGTGCTGACCGGGGCGCGGGGGCTCGGCAGGAGCGCGGTGCTCGGTGAGTTGCGGGACGCGTACAAGGGGCACACCCCGGTCGCGCTCGTCGACTGCGCGGAGCCGCAGTTCGCGGGGCCGCCGCCGGAGCGGCCCGCCGAGTCCTGGTCGCCGGTGGCCCAGGCGCTGCTGGTCGTCGCCGAGCAGCTCGCCGAGCCGGTGACCGGTGCCGGGCGCATCCCCTTCCCACGGCTGATGTCGGGCCTGGTCGCGGTGGCCGCCGGCGGCTGGGGGGACGCGGACTCGGAGCGGATCCGGCGCGAGGTGGAGCGGATCCTGCTGCTGAACGAGAGCGGTTCGTGGATCAGCGGCTTCGCCGGGCGGTGGGCCGGGAAGGTGGCGGCGAAGGTGGTCGCCGCCGCGACCGGCACGGGGCCGCTGGTCTCCGGGGCCATCGAGGCCACCCTGGAGTCGATCGCCGAGGGCTTCGCCAGCCGCCGCCACCAGAAGGCGTCGGTCTGGTACCGGACCTACCCCAACGCGGGCGGGCACGCCCAGCGCGGCCTGATCCTGCTCTCCGGGCACTTCCGCGCGGGCGGCACCTCCCGCGAGCACGCCGAGCGGTACCTGGTGCGGGCCCTGCTCGCCGACCTGACCGAGGCGTACGCGGGCGTGCTGCCGCGAATGCAGCGGCTCGGCCGGCCGCTGGTGCTCGTCGACAACGTCCAGACCGGGCCGGGGCCGGGCCTGCTGGAGGCGGTGCTCAGGGATCGCGCCGAGGGCATCGCCGACCAGGTGGCGTTCGTCGCCGGGCTACGCGGCGACGGCCGGGAGCTGCTGCGCGGCGGGACACGGCGGGAGCTGGCCGGGGTCGCCCGGCGCAGCGAGTGGACGCCGGACCCGGCCGTACCCTCCTCGCGGGCGCTGCTGGTCGCGCTTCCGGCGCTCACCCCCGACGACACCCTGCACCTGGTCGGCGCCCCGGCCGCGCCCCAGCTCCCGCACGCCGTGCACCGGCTGACCCGCGGCAACCCGCTGGGCATCGCCCTGCTCGCCGAGGCCGCGGCGCAGCATCCGGAGCGGGCCGGATCGCTGGCCGACCTGCTCACCGCCGACGTACGGCCGGCCGAGGACGGCCCCGCCGCCCCCGCCTACCTCCAGCTCCTCGACCGGCTGGTCCCCGCCGACCGCCTCGACGAGCTGACCGTCCTCGCCGCCGCCCACGACCACGACTCGGCGTGCGCGCTGGCCGCCGCGCTGCTCCCGGACGACTTCGGCCCGGCCGATGTACGGGCCCTGCAGAACCGGCTCGCCCAGGAGGGGCTGCCCACCGTGCCCGGCCAGTTCGTCGGGGACCCCTTCGTGCGGACCCTGCTGCTGCTCCGGCTGCACCTGCGGGACGCCGACCACAGCGGCTGGCGCACCGCCCACGAGACGCTGGTCGCGTACTACACCGAGGACCGGCCGGACGGGCACGCCCGCTTCCGGCTCCACCACCAACTGGCCCTGGGCCGGACCGGACCGGCCGTCGCCCACCTGCGCGACAGCTTCCCCGTCCTGGACACCCGCGGCTGGCTGCACACCCTGCGGTTCGTCGCCGCCGCGCCCTACTTCCACGCCCACGACGCCGAGGGCCACGACTTCACCGGCCACGGCGACCGGCGGGCCGCGGTGGCGCTCGGCCGCACCGACGCCCAGCAGCGGGTGCCGGACGGCGTGGACGGCGTACTGCACCTGCGGATACGGCGGCTGCTGCACGCGGTGTGGCTGCTGACCGATCCGCTGGTACTGCCCGACCCGAAGGTCGCCGACCGGCTGCGGTTCGAGCTGGAGCAGCTGTCCAACCTGCGGCCGGCCGGCAACGCACTGCTGTGGCGGGCCTCCCGGGACTGGCCGGCGGCCGCGCTGGCCGGCCGCCCCCCGGCGGCGGACGGGGACGACGGTGACGACGACGAGGGTGACGCGGGCGACGACGAGCGGAGCGGGGTGGCGTGATGGCGGGGCAGGGCGTGGGCACGTGGTTGCGTGAGGGCGTCTGGGAGATCCCGCTCCGCCGCTATCTGGCCCTGCTGGTCACGGCCGCGGTGATCGCCGGGCTGGTCGTCGGGGTGCGGGCGGCCGTCCACGACGACCGGTCCTGCGCGCCGGGGGTGACCCGCCCCGAGGGCAGCGACGAGTGCGTGGGCGTGGCGACGACCGCGTACGACTTCGGGCACCCGCAGCTGCGGAGCACCGTGGAGGCGATCGCACGCGAGAACGCCCGTCTGAAGCCCGGGAGTTACGTGACCGTCGCGGTGATGCTGCCCTACACCGCGACGGCCGCGGCCAGCCTCGCCGACATCCAGCACGAGCTGCAGGGCGCCTACCTCGCCCAGTACCAGGCCAACCACGACTCCAACGGCCAGTCCCCGGCGATCCGGCTGGTGGCGGCCAACCCCGGGGCGACCAGCCGGTACTGGCAGCGGATGGTCACGCAGCTGGCGGGCATGACCGGCGGCACGGACCGGCTGCGGGCGGTCGCCGGGGTCGGGCAGAGCACCGACGACAACAAGAGGGCCGTCAAGGAGCTGACCCGGCTGGGCATCCCGGTGGTCGGCTCGTCGATCACCGCCGACGACCTCGCCAACGGGCAGGGCGGCAAGGACCCCTACCCCGGACTGGCCCGGGTCTCCCCCACCAACACCGACGAGGCCCGCGCCCTCGCCTCCTTCGCGAAGGTGAGCGCGGGCCGGGCGCTGCTCGTCTACGACAAGCCAGGCGACCCGTACACGCGCACGCTCCAGACGTCGTTCGCCGCGCTGATCAAGGGTTCGCCGTACGAGCCGCAGCCGTTCACGCCGCCGGCCGACCGCAGCAGGGAGGGCACGACCGCGAACACCTTCCGGCAGATCACCAACCTGGTCTGCGACACCTCGCGGACCACGGACACGATCCTGTTCGCCGGCCGCCACACCCAGCTGCGGCAGTTCGTCAACGCGCTGGGCGGACGGGGCTGCCAGGACCGCAGGTTCACGGTGCTGACCGGGGACGAGGGGTCGTACCTGACCGGCGAGACGAAGCTGGACCGCAGCGCCCTGCGGCACAACCTCTCCGTCCGCTACACCGCCCTCGCCCATCCGGACGCGTGGGGGAAGGGCAGCCCGGGGACGGGCGGTTCCGCGGCCGACACGGCGGCGCTCACCGCGCTGCTGCAGAGCGCGCGGAAGGCGCCGGTGGGGCCGGTCGGGCCGGTCGCCCTGGAGGACGGGCAGCTGATCATCGCCTACGACGCGATACGGCTCGCGGTGCACGGGATCCGCGAGGCGGTGCCGGAGGGGAGGTCCGTGCCGGCGCTGGCCGACGTGGGGCTGCAGTGGCCGCAGGTGAAGGGGTCGCTGCGGGTGGACGGGGCGAGCGGGTGGATCTGCCTGGACGCGCACGGGAATCCGTACGACAAGGCGGTGCCGATCGTGGAGCTGCGGCCGGAGGGCGGGTCCAGGTTCGTGACCCTTGCGTGGCCGGAGGGGAAGCCGCCGGGTCCGGAGTGTCTGCCGCCGTCGTGAGCGCGGCCGGTGGGGGGCGCGCTCAGTCCCCCGCGCCCCTGACCCGGCGCCACAGATCGCCGTGCCGTCAAGGGCCCAGCGTCTCCATCAGGCGTTCGAAGCGCGCCCGCCATGCCGGCTCGGTCGCCACCTCGCCCTTGAACTCGTGCGTGAAGCGCAGGGCGCTGCCGCTTTCCCCGTCGCGCTCCAGGTGGAAGCGGATTCTGCCGCCGCCCTCCACCGTGTACTCCGCGATCCGGTCGACGTCCCAGGCGGTCACCGTGCCGGTGCCCAGGTCACCGAGGGTGACCGTGCCGCCCAGTCTTGGCTGCAGGACGTCGACCGTGGTGAACCAGGCGGCCAGGCCCTCGGGGGTGGAGAGGCTCGGCCAGACCCGGTCCGTCGGTTTCGGGAGGCGCACCAGGAAGTGGAGGATGTGCGTTCTCCCGTGGGTCTGACTGGTGCCCTGCTCTATGGAACCGGCCATGGCACCAGTGTCGCCCCTCGTCGGCTCAGACGCCCGCGTAGGAGTGCTTGCCGGTGACGAAGATGTTGACGCCGTAGTAGTTGAAGAGCCAGCAGCCGAAGGCGATCATCGCCAGATAGGCGGCCTTGCGGCCCTTCCAGCCGGCGGTGGCGCGGGCGTGCAGGTAGCAGGCGTAGGCGACCCAGGTAATGAAGGACCAGGTCTCCTTGGGGTCCCAGTTCCAGTAGCGGCCCCAGGCGCTGCCGGCCCAGATCGCGCCCGCGATGATCGTGAACGTCCACAGCGGGAAGACCGCCGCGTTGACGCGGTAGGCGAACTTGTCGAGGGACGCCGAGGCGGGCAGGCGCTCCAGGACCGAGGTGGCGAAGCTGCCGGGCTTGCCGCCGCTCTCCAGCTTGCTCTCGTAGGCGTCCTTGAAGAGGTACAGGATCGTGGCCACCGCGCCGACGTAGAAGACCGCGCCGCAGAAGATCGCCGTCGAGACGTGGATGTACAGCCAGTACGAGTGCAGGGCCGGGACCAGCGGCTCGCTCGCCGTGTAGAGGACGGTGACCGCGAGGCCGAGGTCGAGCAGGACCGTGGTGATCAGGAAGAGGCCGAGCCAGCGCACGTTCTTCTTCAGGGCGAGGAGCGTCAGGTAGACGGCGACCGCGACCGTGGAGAACGTGATGTTGAACTCGTACATGTTGCCCCACGGCGCCCGCTGCACGGAGGCCGCGCGGGTGACCACGCCCGCCAGCTCGACGAGGAAGGCGAGGACCGTGAGGGAGATCGCGATCCGGCCGTAGAGGTCGCCCTGCTCGTCACCGCCGTGCGCGCCGGGCCCGTCCGGCACGTCCCGCGAGCCCGCCGCGGAGCGGACGACCACCTGCGGACGCTCCAGCACGGCGGTGCCGCCGGCCTTCTTGACCGTGACGGCGGGCGCCTTCCTGGCCTCGCCCGTGCTGGTGAGCGCGTTGGCGGTACGCGCCACCCGGCTGCGGCTGCCGAGCAGCCATTCGAAGATGTAGGCGAAGAACGCCAGCGTGTAGACGGCCATCGAGGAGTAGACGAGCGTGTTGCTCATGCTCGCCAGATGCTCGTTGGTCGCGGCGAGGGTGGTTGCGTCGAGCGCGGTTGCGGCGGCGGAAGTCATCGCTTCTCAGCCCCTTCGGCAGGTACGACTTCGGGGTCGGGGGATTCTGCGGGGTCGTCGTCAGTGGTGTCGTCGGGGTCGGGGGCGCCCGGCGCCCGGTCGTAGAGGATTCCGGCGAGGTCGCCGAGTTCCTCGGGCACCTTCGCGGACTCGCTGCGGCCCAGCCCGGCCATCTCGACCACCGTGACGCCGTCGGGGCCCTGCACCGCGCGCACCCACACGCGGCGGCGCTGGATGAACAGGGAGGCCGCCAGGCCGAAGATCGCGGCGAGCGCGCCGCCCAGCGCCCAGCCGCTGCCGGGCTCCTGCACGATCTCGAAGCCGGCCCATTCCTTGACGTCCTTCTCGAACGTCACGGACCCGGCGCCGTTCGGCAGCTGCATGGTCTGCCCGGGCCTGAGGTTGTCCCGGAACTGCGCGCCCTTGGAGTCCTTGAAGTCCTTCATGTGGGTCTTGTCGAGCTGGTAGACGCTCTGCGGGATGCCCGAGTCGACGCCCAGGTCGCCGTGGTACGGCGTCAGGTTCAGCACCGGGTTGTCGAGTGCCGGGAAGCTGGAGAGCACCGAGGAACCGCCGGCGTACGTCGGCAGGAAGAACAGCGAGATGCCGAGCTGCTCGCTGACGCCCTTGGCGTCCCGGTAGCCGTCCATCACCTTCACCACGCCCTGGGAGGTGACGTTGCTGTCGAGCGGGAGGAGCGGGACGGCGTCGCGGTAGACGACCTTGCCCTTGCTGTCCCGGACGGTGACGACGGGCGCGTAGCCGTGGCTGACGAGGTAGACCTTGGCGTCGTCGATGTGCAGCGGCTCGTTCACCTTGATGGTGGTCCGCTTCGACTTGCCGTAGGCCCCCTCGCTGTAGTCGACGTCCGCGGCGAAGGAGACCGCCGTGCCCTTGCTGGGGCCGCTGGTCTGGTACGTGGCGTGGAAGTTCTTCAGGTCGAAGCTGAACGGCACCAGGTCGTCGGTGCTGAACATGGAGCCGGACTTGAAGTCGTCGTACTGGAGGATCGAGTTGGAGAACCCGTCGCCCTCGACGACCAGCTTGGTCCCGTCCGACTTGTACATCTGGCCGGAGGCGAAGGCGATCAGCAGCACGATCAGCGCGATGTGGAAGGCCAGGTTGCCGAACTCGCGGACGTAGCCCTTCTCGGCGGCGACCGCGTCCCCGGCGACGTGCGCGCGGAACTGCCGCTTCTTCAGCAGCTTCAGCGCCGCCTCGCGGACCTCCTCGGGCGCGGCCGTGGTCCGCCAGGTCGTGTACGCGGGGAGCCGGTCGAGGCGTTTCGGGGCGCCCGGCGGACGGCCGCGCAACTGGCCCACGAACTGCCAGGCACGCGGGATGATGCAGCCGACGAGCGAGACGAACAGCAGGATGTAGATCGCCGAGAACCACACCGAGCTGTAGACGTGGAACAGGCCGAGCTTGTCGTAGACCGGTGCCAGCGTCTTGTGGGACTTCTGGAATTCGGCGACCTTGTTGATGTCGGCGCCGCTCTGCGGGATCAGCGACCCGGGGATCGCGCCCAGCGACAGCAGCAGGAGCAGCAGCAGCGCGACCCGCATCGAGGTGAGCTGCCGCCAGAACCAGCGGGCCCAGCCGACGACCCCGAGCCCGGGGGCGACCGGTGGCTCGGCGGGGGCGGTGGAGAGCTGGGAGCCCGCCGCGCCGAGGTCCACCTCGCTGTTGTCGGTTTCGGTCTTGCTCATCGATCAGATCCCCACAGTGAAGCCGTCGGACCAGCCCTGCATCTCCTGCACGAGGCTGTCCCAGGCCCCGGTCAGCAACAGCACACCGGTCACGATCATCATCGTGCCGCCGATGCGCATCACCCAGACATAGTGGCGCTTGACCCAGCCGAAGGCGCCGAGTGCCTTGCGGAAGGCTACGGCGGTGAGCACGAAGGGGACACCGAGGCCCAGGCAGTAGGCGACGGTCAGCAGGGCGCCGCGGCCGGCGCTCGCCTGGTTGAAGGACAGGGTCGTGACGGCCGACAGGGTCGGGCCGATGCACGGTGTCCAGCCGATCCCGAACAGCGCGCCCAGCACCGGCGCCCCGGCCAGACCCGCCACCGGCCGCCGGTGGAAGCGGAACTCGCGCTGGGTGAACCAGGGCATCATGCCCATGAAGAACACGCCCATGGCGATCATCAGCACCCCGAGCACCTTGCTGAGGACGCCGGACTGCTCCTGGAGGGTCTGGCCGAAGTAGCCGAACAGGGCCCCGCCGGAGACGAACACGGCGGTGAACCCGAGGACGAACAGGGAGGCACCGGCTGCCATTCGGCCCCGCCGGGCCTCCGCGAGATCGGTACCGGCGACCCCCGTGACGTACGAGAGGTAGCCGGGGACGAGGGGCAGCACGCACGGGGAGAAGAACGAGACGAGCCCGCCGAGCAGCGCGATCGGCAGGGCGACCAGCAGGGCGCCGTTGAGGACGGTCTCGTTCCGGCCTGTCTCGGCCGCGGCCGCGAGAAGTGCGCTCACGTCACTTCTCCGCGACGACCGGCTTGACCATCTTCAGCAGGCTCTCCTCGCTGAGCGCCGCCAGTGAGCGCGCAGCGATCTTCCCCTGCCGGTCGAGTACCAGGGTCGAGGGGATGGCCTGCGGGTTGAGCGTGCCCTTCTTGAAGCGGAGCATAAGCTTGCCCGTCGGGTCGTACAGGCTCGGGTAGTCGATGCCGTTCTGCTTCTCGAAGGCGACCGCGGAACCGGTGCTGGTGTCGCGGGTGTTGATGCCGACGAACTGGACGCCCTTGCTCGCGTACTCCTTGGCGACGGCCGCGAAGTTGGGCGCCTCGGCCCGGCAGGGGCTGCACCAGGAGCCCCAGACGTTGATGACGACGACCTTGCCCTTGTAGTCCGCGACGTCCAGCGTGCTGCCGTCGATGGTCTTGCCGGACAGGTCGGGGGCCGCCGCACGGTGACCCTCCGCAACCGTGTCGATGCCGTCCTTGCCGGTGACGAAGTTGGTGTTGCCGCCTCCGCCGGAAGTGCCGCCGCTGCCGCACGCGGACAGGGTCAGGGCTGCCGCGGCGGCCGTGGCACCGAGCAGGAGGGCGCGGCTACGGGTACTCATGTGAAAAGTTTCGCATGCCCGTTCTGGGGATCTTGCGCACCCCCCTGGGTCCGGGATCCGCCCCGCTTCAGGCCGCCGCACCCTGCTTGAACAAGCCCTTCCAGCCGCCGGCCGGCCGCTGCCCCACGTCCAGCGTGCGCAGCTTCGCGAGGACCTCCGGCTTCTGTACGTCCATCCAGTCCACGAACTGCCGGAAGGAGACGAGGCGGACGTCGGCGCCCTTCTCCTTCTCCCGGGCGATGTGCTTGAAGGCCTGTTCGACGGCGTCCATGTAGATGCCGCCGTTCCACTGCTCGAAGTGGTTGCCTATGAAGAACGGTGCCCGGTTTGTCGTGTATGCCCGCTGGAATCCCGTTATGTAGGCCTGCGCCGACTGGGTTCGCCAGCCCGGGTAGTGGTAGGCGGGGGCCTTGGTCGAGTTGACCGACTGGTTGGCGAGCATGTTGTAGTCCATGGAGAGGACCTCGAAGGAGCGACCGGGGAACGGTATCTGCTGCAGGGGCAGGTCCCAGATGCCCAGCTTCTTCTCCGGCCAGACCTGGCGGCCGCCCGGCGAGGAGGCGTCGTAGCGCCAGCCGAGCGCGCGGGCGGTGGGCAGCAGGTTGTCCTGGCCGAGCAGGCAGGGGGTACGGCCGCCGACCAGCTCCTTGTCGTAGTCGAAGGGGAGCGCGGGCAGGTCGGTCCAGCCGGAGTTGGTCCGCCACTCCTTCACGAACGCCTTGGCCTGGTCTATCTCGCTGCGCCACTGCTTGGGCGTCCAGTTGCCCACGGTGCCGTGGCCGCTGCAGAAGTGGCCGTTGAAGTGGGTGCCGATCTCGTGCCCTTCGAGCCAGGCCCGGCGGACGTTGGCGAGCGTCGCCTTGATGTGCTCGTCGGTGAGGTAGCCGATGTCGGAGGCGCCGCGGGGGTTGTTCGGGGGGTCGTAGAGCCGCTTCTTCGACTCGGGGAGCAGGTACAGCCCCGAGAGGAAGAAGGTCATCGACGCGCCGTGCTCCTTGGCCAGGTCCAGGAAGCGGGGGAAGAGGCCGGTGCCCACCTCGCCGGCGCCGTCCCAGGAGAAGATCACGAACTGCGGCGGGGTCTGGCCCGGCTCCAGCGGTTCGGGGGCGGCGGGCTGGTGGGGCTGCTTGCCCGTGTCGGCGGTGGAGCCGTCGCCGAGGGGGCGGGCGTTCGGCGTCTTCGACGGCTTCTTCGACGGCTCCCCGGTGGAACCGGAGGCATGGGTCACGCCGTCCGAACCGGTGGGTGAGCCGCAGCCGGTGAGGCCGAGCGCGAGCCCGGCCGTGGCACCCGCACCGGCGCCGAGCATTCCCCTTCGGGTGAAGGTCCGCATGGTTCCCCGATTCGTCACGTCCTCTGGTGGTCACCCACTCAGAGGGCGGGACGAACGGGAAGGTTCCCGAAGGAACCATATATTTTCAGACTAATCTCATGAATCCGGTTCGAGCGGCCCGGAGTTCACGCGCCGAAGGCCTTGTCCTTCCCCTTCACCGGCTTGGCGCCGGCGCGGAGGTGGGCCGGGACGAGGTCGATGGCGGGCTCGGAGTAGCCGACGGAAACGATCCTGTCGCCCTCGTATGTGAAAGTTGTCAGGGAGGCGAGGGTGCACTGCCGCCTGCGCGGGTCGTGCCAGAGCCGGCGGTTCTCGACGTACGACCGCAGGATCCAGATCGGCAGCTGATGGCTGACGAGCACGGCCTCGTGCCCGCGGGCCCGGTCCCTGGCCGTGTCCAGGGCGCTCTTCATCCGCACGACCTGGTCGACGTACGGCTCGCCCCAGGACGGCCGGAACGGGTTGACGAGGTACTTCCAGTTGGCGGGCTTCTTCAGCGCCCCGTCACCGACGCCGAAGGTCTTGCCCTGGAAGATGTTCTCGGCCTCGATGAGCCGCTCGTCGGTGGCGAGGTCGAGCCCGTGCGTCTTGGCGATGGGGGTCGCGGTCTCCTGCGCGCGCTCCAGCGGAGAGGCGACGACGTGCGTCACGTCCCGCGACGCGAGGTGCTCGGCGACCCGGTCGGCCATCTGCCGCCCGAGCTCGGAGAGGTGGTAGCCGGGCAGTCTCCCGTACAGCACCCCGTCCGGGTTGGCCACCTCCCCGTGCCGCATCACATGCACGACGGTGATGTCCTGCTGTCCGCTCTTCTCACTCTGCACGCTCATGCTGCCGTGGCCTCCGCGGCCGCTCGGGCCGCCGCCGGGAGGGCGTCGGCGATCTTCTGGATGGCCCGCTCGTCGTGGGCCGTGGAGACGAACCAGGACTCGAAGGACGACGGCGGCAGGTAGACGCCGTCGGAGAGGAGGGAGTGGAAGAAGGCGGTGAACCGGAAGGACTCCTGGCCCCGCGCGTCCTCGTAGTTGCGCACCGGGCGGTTGGTGAAGAAGACGGAGAACATGTTGGAGGCGGTCTGCACCTGGTGCGCGACGCCCTCCTTGTTCAGCGCCTCGCCGACCAGCCCCTGGATCTGCTCCGACACGGCGTCGACCTTGTCGTACGCGGCGTCGTCGAGCAGCCGCAGCTGGGCGAGGCCGGCGGCGGTGGCGACGGGGTTACCGGAGAGGGTGCCGGCCTGGTACACGGGCCCGGCCGGGGCGAGGTGCGCCATGACGTCCGCCCGCCCGCCGAAGGCCGCGGCCGGGAAGCCGCCCCCCATGACCTTCCCGAAGGTCATCAGGTCGGGCACCACCCCGTCGATCCCGAACCACCCGGCCCGGCTGGTCCGGAACCCGGTCATGACCTCGTCGGAGATGTACAGGGCGCCGTTCTCGCGGCAGGCGTTCTTCAGCCCCTGGTTGAACCCGGGCCCCGGCGGCACCACCCCCATGTTCCCCGGCGACGCCTCGGTGATCACGCAGGCGATCTCCCCCGGGTGCCGGTGGAACGCCTCCTGCACCGCCTCCAGGTCGTTGTACGGCAGCACGATCGTGTCGCCGGCCTGCGCACCGGTGACACCGGGGGTGTCGGGGAGCGCGAAGGTGGCGACACCGGACCCGGCGGCGGCCAGCAGGCTGTCGACGTGTCCGTGGTAACACCCGGCGAACTTGATCACCTTGGTGCGCCGGGTGAACCCGCGCGCGAGCCGGATGGCGCTCATCGTGGCCTCGGTCCCGCTGCTGACCAGCCGGACCTGCTCCAGGGGCTCGATCCGCGCGACCATCTCCTCCGCGAGGGCGACCTCGCCCTCACCCGGGGTGCCGAACGAGGTACCGCGGGAGACGGCCTCCTGGACGGCGGCGATGACCTCGGGGTGCGAGTGCCCCAGGATCATGGGCCCCCACGAGCACACGAGATCGACGTACTCGCGCCCGTCGGCGTCCGTCAGGTAGGCCCCCTTGCCGGAGACCATGAAGCGGGGCGTGCCACCGACGGCACGGAAGGCGCGCACCGGCGAGTTCACGCCGCCGGGCGTGACGACGGAGGCGCGGTCGAAGAGCGCCTGTGAGACGGGCGCGTCGTAGGGATAGGGCGTTTCGCTCTGGGCACTCATGACGTGCGACTTCTCCGACTTCTCGGACTCCGGATGCTGGGTGACCTCCTCAGGGTAGGCCGAGGACGGCGGTCTCCTCGCAGCGGAGGACGGCGGTCCCCGCACAGGGCCCGGGGCATCTGCGAGACTGTGACCCGATACACCCAGCTCATCCGGTACGCAGGCGGCCGGAGGCTGTAAAGATCCTGCGGACTGATGTTTCGACGCACGTTTCGGCGGGCGGCCGTGGGGGAGGTCACTGACACGATGATCGGGTTGCGCGGCGGGGGCCACGCGTCCTAGAAAAGCAGTCGGGTGGAGATATGCATCGCGGTGGCGGACTGGGCGAGGGGACCGATGACCTGGGTCCTCGACGCGCCCAACGGGGAAGGCACCGGCGCGACGCGGAGGAATCTGCCGAAGCAGCACGTCAGGAACAGGGCGTACCGAGTGAGTCGGAGCGGCGCGACCGACGTATCGATCAGCGGGACCGCGATCGCAGGGATCGGGACCAGCGGAGCGAGCGGCGGATCGACCGTCTGCAGACCGGGAGCAGGAATGGTGGTCGGGTGGGGGTGACGTACAAATACTTCGGCGCACCGGACGGCGCGACCGCGGCCCGGGTCCCGATCTCGATGCGCCCCGAGGAACTCGGCGGCGACGAGCTCGGCATGAACGGCATGTTCACGAAGATCAAGCCGGAGACGATGGCCGCGATGGTGCTGACGGGCATCGAAGGCGTGCCTCTGCACAAGGTCCCGCCGCTGGAGCTGGTGGTGCTGCACCCCGACTACGCGGTCGTGAAGCTCCCCATGACGGTGGTGGACCCCTTGCGGGGCATAGGCGAGGAAGCGGTCGGCGCGGCCGCCTTCATCTGGTCCACGGTCCCCGACCGGGGCGGCCCGAGGGACGCGTTCAACGTGTACCAGCTGCTGCACGAGTGGCAGGACTTCAGCCACCGGCTGCATGAGGCGGGGCATCAGCCTTATTGCCTGGTGTGGCCCTGAGCTGGGGTTTCATGGTGTGCGGGCGGGGTTTCCGGACCCCGCCCTTTTCATGTGCCGACAGGGGCCATCAGGCGGCCAGGGCACATTGAGGGCACATCGGTTTCTCTGAAGGCACTGATGTGCCCTGGGCTTCGCCGGTTTCCTGGATCTCCGGTTCCGTGAAGGCGTCGTCGATCGCCTTACGGGTGCGGATCTCGCTGGACGGCAGCAGGTGCGTATACGTCCGCAGCGTGAGGCCCGGGTCCGAGTGGCCGAGGTACTCGGAGAGCGCCTTGATGCTCTCTCCCGCGTCCAGGAGCACGGAGGCGTACGCGTGCCGGAGGGCATGCATCCCGTCTTCCGGGGCCGCCTGGAGGTAGCGCGCGCCGCGCTCGCGGGGAGGAATCACGCCAGCGGCGGCCAGAGCGCGCTTCCAGTCGCCCATGTTGAAGACGCTGCGGTTGTAAGCCCGCCCTTTGGTGTCGACGAAGAGAAGGTGGAAGGTCTTCGGCTCATCGTCCGGCTTGGCCCAGGGCAGGGTGACCTCGACCGGCCGGAACTCCTTCATGTGAGCCTTGATGGCTGCGGCGAGCTGGGCCGGCAGGGGCACTGACCGGATCTTGTTGCCCTTGGGCAGGGCGAAGACGGGCTTCGTACCGACGAGCCGTACCTGACGGTTGACGTGTACCCAGCCGCCCTTGAAGTCGATGTCCTCGACTGCGAAGCCGAACACCTCGCCCTGGCGCAGGCCGCAGCCGAAGGCAAGCTTGCCGCCGGCCTGGAAGCGCTTCGGGAGACCGGCGATGACGGCGCGCACGCGCTCCAACGACCAAGGGACGATCTTCTTCTTGGTCGCGGTCGGCAGCTTGACCGACTTCGCCTTGCAGGGGTTCTTCGGCAACAGCCCGTCCTCCACGGCCGCGCCGAGGATGCTGGAGAGGATGTCGAAGATGCCCTCGATCGTCGACACCTCCAGTTCGGTGTCCTGGAGCGTGCGAATCCAACCCTGAATGATCGAGGGCTGGTTGAGGGACCGCAGCTCGCGTCGGCCGAGGTGCTCGACGATGTGGTTGCGGACCGTCGCCTCGTAGCGGAGCGCGGTCGCGTCCGCCGACGTCAGGCTCATGGAACTCAGCCCCTGCGAGTTGCTCCGTCCGGCCAGACCACGTCTACAGGGACGCCCGCCGCTTGTGCTTCCAGGACGGTATCGGCGGTGCCGCCGCCCTTGCCGGTGGGCGGTTCGCCGTTCCATACGGCCACAAGCCGGTCTGCGCGTTCGACGAGGACGGCGTTGGCGGCCTCGTATGCCTGTCGGTTGGCCGTCTCGTGGGGGAGGACGAGGACTTCCCCGGCGGCTTCGACGAGCTGGTCGAAGAGGGCGGCGTGGTCGGGCTTGACCTTGTTCTGGCGGTAGTCCTGGGAGGGGATGACGACGGTCAGGCGTCCTCCCGCAGCAAGGACGGCTTCGGCGAAGAGGGAGTCGGCGCCCTTGGCGATGCAGGAGACGCCGACGAGGTCGCCGTCCTCGGCGTACTGCTTGAGCAGGTCGTCCAGGGCGGTGCGGACCAGAGGGATGCTGTCCTCGGTCAGGTCCATGTGCCCGGTCACCGCGATGGTCGTCACGGTCGTCGTTCTCCTTCTCAGGTCGACAGCAGGTCGCGGATCCTATCGCGGGCCTCGCGCACGGGGCGGGCCACGCTGTTGCCCACGGTGTACGGGTACAGCTCGCCCAGCTGGGCACGGACCCTGTTCGAGCGGGTCCCGCTCGCCGCGTCCACCGCTCGGTGAGCCTCCGCCACGGCGCCGGTCAGGTCGCCGAGCAGGAAGTGGCACTGGGCCAGGCCGATACGGTCGAGGGCATGGCTGCGGCCAGCCTCGGGACCGCGCTGGGCGAGGGCGTGGCGGATCTCTCCGGCTGCGGCTTCGGCGTGTTTCTTCGGGTTCTGGCGGGCGAGTTCGAGGAGCCTGCCGCCGGTGGTGCCGGCGAGTTCCGCCTCGTCGAAGTAGGCGATCCAGTACGGCTCTTCGGCCGACTTGGCATCTGTCAGCGCCTCGGTCGCCTGGTTGGTGGCGCGATGGAAGGCGGCGCTGCGGCCCATCGACGCGTACGCCCACGCCTCCCGGGTGTGGAGCATGGCGCGCACTCTGGGGCCGGCCACCGATCGGGCTCCGTCCTGGGCCAGGCGGACCAGTTCGAGGGCATCCTGGGGCTGCTCCCGGTAGAGCATCTGGCGGGCCATGCCCGCGAGGACGTTGGCGCCGAAGACCATGTCGCCGCCGGCGTGGGAGGCACGCAGGGCCAGGAGGTAGTAGCTCTGGGCTCGGCGCTGGAGGCCGGTGTCCCAGGCCATGGTGGCCGCTGTGCCTGCCAGTTGCGCCATGACCTGGTACAGGCGCCGTTCGACCTTGGGTACCTGGTATTCGTCGAGATGAGCGGCGACCTCACTGAGCTGGCCCAGGACCGCCTTGCGGCGCAGGCCACCGCCGTACTTGTGGTCCCAGGCACGGAAGGCACGAGCGGTGGACTCCAGTTCCTCGACCTCCCGTGTGCCCAGTCGGCCTCGACGGCGCGGCCGTGCGGTGGCGGCCGTTGGCTGGAGCCAGCCCTCCAGCGGATCGAGCAGGGCGGCGCCGGTGATGGCGGCCCCGGCCAGAGCGCGGGTCGCCGCGCGTCGGTCCATCACGAGATCGCTCCTCGTCAGATGTGCGGCCAGGTCCACGGTGGCCTCCGGCCGCCAGGGGACCTCATCGGTATCGGGCCGCTCGCTCTCCGGCTCCGATGCCGGAGTCTCCCGGACCGACCGGGTCTCCCAGGAACGCGGGGCGAGTCCGAGGAGGTGGCCGGGAATCCGGAGCCCGTCGGCGATTCGGCAGACGACCTCGAAGCTGGTGACCTGCTGCTGACCGCTGATGATCGTGGAGACCTTGCCCGGGGTGAGGTGGCAGGCGGAGGCAATACGGTTCTGGGACAGGCCGCCGTACTTCTTGATCAGGGCAAAAGCGGCTGCGAAGTCGTGCTCTGCCAGGGCTCGGCGGACATCCTCGCGTTCAAGGAGGTCGGGAGCGAGCGAGCCGGGGGTGGTGGCGTCCATGGGGCCAACTTCCGGTGTGATCGTAGGCGCGATCAAGCTTCTTACGAAGCCGGGAACGAGTGTATTCCCGCCTCGGTAACACCCGCTGGTCATACCGCAGTTGCCCGCCGCTGGCGACGCTTGGTGAGTGCCTGAACCCCGTCGGTGACCGACCCCGAGGGTTCGGGCGACCGGACTTCAGCGGCGGAGGAGAGCCATGGCCCTGCACTCACATCAGTCCCGCCTGCCCCGGGCGACCTGGGCGAGACGTCTGAGCCAGCCGACGCTGTTCGCGGCCGGCCAGGACTGGGACGCCATCCGCGTCAGGGCCGACATCGGCCTGCGGGCGGTGCGCTTCCTCGTAGCGTCCGACGCTCCCGTGGGACCGGTGCTGCACGACCAGGGCAGCGGCCAGGCGTACTTCCTCACTCCCCCCGGCACCGCAAAGAGATGGCAGCAGGACCAGACCCACGCGCTCGGCGAGGGGTCGTGGGTCGTGCTGGCTCCGCCGGGCTGGGAGGACGGGCTGCTGCGTTGGGTGAGCGATCCGGCTGACGGCCCTGCCTACACGGCAGCCTGCGACCTCATCATCGCGTTGACCGTCGCCGCAGGTGGGGAGTCCAACCGATGATCCTGTGGATCCGGCACACCGAGGGGCGGGCGTGATGGGGCGCGCCGTGGACTGGCTGGCCCGTTTCACAGGACCGCTCCTGATCGTGATCATCTCCGCGTCCTGCGGCTTCGTGATCGGCGTCGCGGTCTCCGCCATCCCGCCATCCCCCTGAACTCCCGCTCTCTGCCAGTGACCGCACTCCCCTTGAACGGCTCTTCCAGCCGCAAGGTCCTGGCAGAGAGCGGGCCGTCAGCCCGGCTGTTTCCGACACGCATCCACTCCAGGAGCGGAAAGCGGACCCGCCATGTACGCGTTCGGCCTCTGCATCGACCGGCACTACCTCACCCCCGGCCTCGCCGTGATCACCGGCTTGGCGGACAGCCTCACCCCAAGCGCCCGCAGGGACGCGGCGCTGCGCGTCCTCACCATCGACCTCACTCCGGCCCACGCGCTCCTCCTCTCCGATCTCGCCAAGCGGGTCGGCTTCGGCTCCTTCGACCTCGCACACCGCTCCCCGCTGTGCGTCTCGCGGATGGCCGACGCCTCGTACATCACGGTCACCACCTATCTGCGGTTCGAGTTCACGGCAGCGTTCGTGCGCCGCCCGTACCTGATCTACGTGGATGCGGACACTCACATCCGCGGTGACCTGACCGCCCCGCTCAACACCCTCGAATCCGGTGAACTCGGCGCGGTGGTCGACGAGTTCAACCCCGCTGTCGGCGAATGCCCGGCTCTGCCCGGCGCCGCGGAACGTTGGCCGCATTTCAAGGGCCACCCCTACTACAACGCCGGTCTGCTGTGGGCCCACACCGCGGACCTGCCCAGCATCCGCGGCGGCGTCGAGCGTGCGCTGATCCGGCAGCGGCGGCACATCCTCCACAACGACCAGGACGCCCTGAACCTGTGGATCCTGCACGCCGGCCGCGTCCGCCCAGTCGACGCCGGCTACAACCGTTTCGAAGTCGGCCGGTTCCTGGAACGCGGCAACTGGGTGCGCCGCGTCGTCACCCGCTCCCTGCGTCCCGACCCGGCCGCACCCGTCATCCACTTCGTGGGCCCGGAGAAACCGTGGCAGGTGGCGTGCCCGCGCACGGACGACGTCCGCGAGTACCGCACTCTCTTACGGCGCGCCCTGCGGCACACCCGCGCGCTGGGCGCCGCCCACCCCGAGCCCGCGGGGCTTCGATGACCAGGCCCCCGCCGATGGTCTCCCGCGCCTGTGCCACCCTTCTGGGCACGCCCGCCCGGACCGCGGAACGGTTGAAGGCGGGTTCACGCACCGCCGTATACCGGGCGGGACTGGCAGATGGCCAGAGCGTGATCGTGAAGCTGTACGCGCCCACCGCCGGCCGCAACGCGATCACCGAAGGCACGGCGATACGAGCTGCCAAGACCGCCGTTCCCGTCCCGAAGGTGCTCGGCTGTGGCACCACCTCCACCGACGGAGCCACCGCGCTCATCACGTCCGACCTCGGCACCTGCACCCTTGGCACCGCCGTACGCACCCGACGCGTCCCGCACACCCAGGCACTCAAGGATCTCGGCGACCTTCTCGGCCGCCTGCACCGGGCGCCGCTCTCGCCGTCGGTCAAGCGACGTCCGTTCGTCGACTTCGTCGCATCGCTGACCCGGCGCTGCCCCGCCGACCTGATGGACCAAATCGCTCCGGCGCTCGCCCTGATCGCCGACAGCCCCGGCACGGCACCGGTGGTGTGGTGCCACGGGGACCTTCACTTCGACAACGTCGTCCTCTCCGGTCCCCGGGACACACGCCATCTGGTCGACTTCACCGACGCCGCCCCCGGCTCGCGGGAGTCGGATGTCGCCCACGCCCTCGTCATGACCGCCGCCCACACGCCGTGGGACCGTGACGCGCTCACCAGCAGCTATCCCCTCGCCCTGAACAGTGCCCGTCTGTCGGCATGGGTGGTCCTGATCACCGTCCGCTGCTGGGCGTATTCCGCTCCCGGCGAGGACGAAGCCTTGTGGCTGGGCCGGCTCGCAGACCTCCCCCACCGAACACCCCACTTCTTCCGCACACCACGCACGGAAAGGACTCCCCGATGACCAGAGCCGCCGGCCTGACCGTCGTCATCCCCGCCCACAACGAAGCCGCGTACCTGCCCCGCTACCTCCCCACCGTCCTCGCCTCCCTCACGAGGTGGGAGGAGAGCAGCGACGAGTGGGGGGAGGTGATCGTGGTCGACAACGCCTCCACCGACACGACCGCCGAGGTGGCCGCATCCTTCGGCGTGCGCGTGATCAGCGAGAGTGTGCGCAGTATCGGGCGGGTCCGCAACAGCGGCGCGGCCGTGGCCGGCGGCCGGCGGTTGTTCTTCACGGACGCCGACGTCGCACTGCCCCTGGAAGCGATCACCGCCGCTGCGGCCGCGATGGACACGGGGGCTGTCGGTGGCGCCATCCCGCCCCTCTACACTCCCAAGCGGCTCGGGGCACGGCTGCTGTGCGCGTACTGGGACCACTACCGAACCGCCCACGGTGGCGCGCAGGGCGTCGCCCAGTTCGCAACCGCCGTGGCTTTCAACAAGGTCGGCGGATACCGAGACGACCTGTTCATGAGCGAGGACGTCGACTTCTTCCATCGCCTGACCGCCCATGGCCGGGCCACCGCCGCCCCGGTCGCGATCTTGGACGAGCTGCGCGTGCGCCCCTCCACCCGCCGCTACGACCAGTGGTCCAGCCTCCGGATGCTGTGGTGGCAGAACCCCCTAACCGCCCGTCTGCGGCTGAGTTCCCCGCGCATGTGGCGCCACTGGTACGAGACCACGGTCCGATGAACCAGAGCCGTACGCCCGTGACGCTGCCGGTGCCGGACGCGGAAGGGATCTACACGTTCCCCGACGACCTCGTCCGCGCTCACGAGGAATGGACCGACCACCTCGTCGAACGCCACCGCGCGCACGACGACCACGTCATCGAGCTGATGACCCCCTATAACGGCCACCCCTACTTCATCGAGCTCCGCCACCCGGCCGGCCGCCCGGTCCTCGTGATCGAGCCGCACCACGACGACTTCGCCCTGTCGGCTTCCGGAACCTTCCTCGCCCACCCCCGCCCGCTCACCGTAGCCACCGTGTTCACCCGGTCCACCAGCGTCCACCCGGCTCTGGAGGACACCTTCACCACCGAGGCCGCTGTATCCCACCTGCGCGAACGGGAAGGCGCCGCCGCACTTGCCCCGCTGGCTGCCGAGCGCGTCCTGCTCGGGCACAAGGACGCCGAGCCGCCGTACCGGCCCTACAGCCACGACCGCCTGGAACGGATCACCCACGAACTCCACGAAGTCATCGACGCCCATCCCGACGCCGAACTCCTCGCCCCGGCCGCCGTCACCCGGCACCCCGACCACCTCCTCGTGCACCACGCCGCCGTACGCCTGGGATGCCGATGGTTCTGGGAAGACCTCGCGTTCTGGTCCACCTACGCGCTCGCCGGATGCGACCAGTACCTCTTCCGCGCCCGCACCGGCCTGCCCCTGCCCACCGAACTGGTCGACATCACCGACGTGGTCCTCGACAAGACCACCGTCCTACGGATGCACGGCTCGCAGATGCACCCGGCGCGGAAGATGTACCGGCCCATCCGGCATGCCTGGACCACCGCCACCGCTCTCCCGGCCGGCACTGGAACGTACGCGGAACGCTTCTACCGGACGGAGTCGCCATGAAGATCGTCGCTGTCGAAGGACCCTCGTATGCGGGAAAGTCCACGGCGATAGAGCATCTGCGCAGCCGTGGCATCGAGAGGCGGGCATTCGTATCGGATTGCTACGTCCGCCAGATCGCCCGCCGCGACGAGATCCCCCCGGCCCGCACCGAATCCGCGGTCGCGCAGCTCGCCGCCTTCGAGAAGTTCATGGCCATCGAGAACACCCGCGTCCGAGCGGCCCTCGCCAGCGCCAAACCCGTGGCCGTCCTCGACCGTTCCGTCGACACCCTGCTGGCCCACGCCCACGCCCTCGACGCCCTGTACGGCTACGACGTCCACGACCAACTCCGCGACCGCCTCCAGGAACTCCCATTCCTACGCCCCGACCACACCCTCTACCTCGACGTACCCGCCGAAGCGCTGAACCTGCGCCGCAAACTGGCCGGGCACACGGCAACGGAATCGGACTACTTCCTTCACGATCCGTCGTTCCTCATCCATACCCGGGACTACTTCGTCTCCAGAGCACGACCGGCGGTGTCACGGGAGGTCATCGTCGTCCGGGCCGACACCGACCCTGCCAACGTCGCGCACGCGGTGGAATCCCTCGTCACGTTCTGGGCGAGGTGACCGGCCGATGCCCACCGCCCTCTTCGCCTGGCGGCGTACTCCGCCCCCGCTCCTCATGGGCGGGGCCGAGGTCACCCAACAACTGCTCGCGGAAGAATTCGCCGCAGCCGGCTGGCGGACCGTTTACCTCGGCTCCCACCAAGCACCCTGGGACCAGACAACGCAGCTCCCCCGGATACGAGCCTTCCTCGACTCCCACCACACCCCCTACGAGGAGACACGGGGCGACCTGCGCTACCAGTGGAAGAAGGTGGACTGCATCGCCGTACCGCAGCACCGGACGGCATCGACCCTCCACAGCCTGCTGTCCGGACTGCGGCCCGACGTCGTGTTCACCTCGCAGGAAGGCGCGGCCGACCTCGCCGCACAAGCCCGGACCACCGCACTCGTCGCGGGCATCCTGCACTCCGTGTCCAAGACCGGACTCGGGGTCCTCGCCGGCCACCCGCACCACGGCCTTGCCGTCTCCGAATTCGTCCGCCGACGGGCGCCGCAGACCGAGGGAACCCGACTCGCCGTCCTCTACCCGCCGTTCGTACCACCGCTGCCTGGTTCCCACGTGGCACGAACCGGGTCGGTACTCATGATCAACCCGATCCCCGCGAAGGGTTCCGACCTCCTGCACCAGCTCATCCGGATCATGCCGGAACAGCGCTTCACCCTGATCGAAGGCTGGTGGAACACCGCAGACCAGTTCACCGCCTACCCCAACGTGACCTACGTCCCCCGGGTCTACGATATGAGCCCCCTCTACCGCGGTCACCGACTTCTGCTGGTGCCATCCACGGTGGAAGACGCGTTCCCCCGGGTGATCGTCGAAGCCGCACTACACGGGACACCCAGCATCGGATCGGACCGCGGTGGCATCCCCGAAGCGATCGGCTCGGCCGGAATCGTCCTGCCGCACACGGCGGGAGCGCAGGTATGGGCAGACACCATCCGCGCCGCCGACCACCAGACTCTGGGAGAGCAAGCCCGCTTGCAGGCGGCACGTCTTGCCCGACCACGGCTGCCAGACCTCGAAGCCGCGGGCATCTACCCGGCGAACACGTCCTCGACCTGATCCAGCCGCTCCGTCCACCAGCACAAGAGCGCCTCATCCGCGGTGAACAGGTCATCACAGGAGAAGTCACCACGGTCGTAGTGGAACTCCAACTGCCAGAAGTCCGTCATCCGCTTCCACCACAGCCTGCGGACACCATCCGCGAGCGCGGAGTCCTCCAGCGGCATCACAGACCGGTACCCGCCGACGAACGCCGAGACGCGGGCGAGGTCAAACACCCCGTCCACCCCGAACTGCACCTGAGCCGTCCGCACGACCTCTTCCGCATACGGGCGCACACCAACCCGGTCCCAGTCCAGGACAGCTACAAGCTCCTCGCCCTCCCACAACAGGTTCCGGTATTGGACGTCACCGTGCGTCCACCCGTGCGCGCCTTCGGGCGTCGCGTGCTGTGGCCGAAGGTCGGAGTGCTCGGCGATCAGCGTTCGACGGTGGTCGAGAGCCGCTGCTGCCGCCACATCGAAGGCCCCGGCGCCCCCTTCGGCGGCTCTCGACAGCCGGTGCGACTTCTCGACCGCTCGCTGCGGCGACGTGACGTCCGCGGTGACCGTGTCGGGCACAGCAGGCAGCAGGCCCTGACCACAAACCCGGCCCAGGCTCACGTGCAAACGCCCTAGGTGGGCACCCAACGAGGCCGCCTGAGGCAGGCTGAGATCGACGCCCCGGACATGAGCGCCTGCCGCCCACGGGAACAGGCACCACATGCCGCCATCAACCTCAGCGACCAGCGAGCCGACAGTGGTGGTGACGGGGGCACTGACCGGGATGCCGTCCTCGGCCAGCGCGGAAAGGACACCGAGGTTGCGGATCAGCCGGTCAAGGGGCACGTCAGTGACCCGCTTGAGGGCGAATGCCCCGGCCGACGTGTCCACCCTCCAGTTCACGTTCATCAGCCCATCGGCGAGGTACCGGCGTTCCCGCACCTCTCCGAGGCCAAAGGCGCCGGCCAACACGACGAGAGTGCTGCTGGGGATGTCAGTCCGGTCGGCCACGGTGGCATCAGTCACTCGGAAGACGATACGTGAGCGCCGCCTACCGAGACACGAGGATCACATGCTTCATCCCCACCTGCACCATAAGTCGGATTCAGCGCTCGGGCTCGGGGGTCGGCAATGCGTCAGCCACCGAGAAGGACTCCTGACGACAACGACCAGAAAGGCCCCACCAGGGCGACGCCGAGCAGGCCACGGTCACCGCCGCCGAGTCTTCACGATCATGGACAGCTGTCCCCTGCCCGGCCGCATGCGCACGCTCATCGGCGACTTCCACCGAGGGCTCTTCGTCCGGACCCACCGACCAGATGGACGACCCCTTCCATCAGCGCTTCGCCTGGTTCGTCGACCACTGGAGCGGCATGGGCGGCTTCTCCGTCGTAGTGGCCTACGACGGAGATGAACCGGCCGGCTTCGCCTAAAGCGCCTCCTCACCACTGGCCGCGATTGGTGGCGCTCCACCGCCTACGAGCCGAACAACGGCTACACCTCCACCTACGGGTTCTCCGAAGTGATGGTGCACCCCCCGCTGACGCACATAGGGACTCTCCGAACGACTTCACGAAGCACTGCTCAAGGAACGTACGGAAGACCTCGCCGTGCTGCTGGTCGACGTGACCCACCCCAAGGTGCAAAAGCTCTACGAGACATGGGAAAACACCAAAGCCGGAGAGCAGCAGCCGTTCGCCGACTCACCGGTGTACGCCGTCACGATCAAAGACCTCCGGGACTGAGTCACGCTCACAGCGCGACAAGGCGGCTGTCGAACCCAGCGCGCACAAGTCGCTCGTAAGCGTCATAGACGTCCCCCGGTACGACCTGTTCGACGGCGAAGCCAAGCTTCGGGTACTCGACCACCCGCTGCAGATCGCCGACGAGCATGTCGACGACCAGCTTCTCGTCGCCGATGGACTTGATGTAATCCTCCAGTTCCAGCGGCTCGGAGGCGCACACGACCTCCACCTCCGGCCACAGCTTGCGGCAGGTCGCGTACGAGCGGCGCTCCATGTAGGGCTTGGAGATCAGCAGCAGCGAGTCGACCGTGACGCCTGCGTCGGCCAACAGCTCGCGGGAGAAGGCGATGTTCTGGCCGGTGTTGGCCGCCTTCGACTCGACCAGGATCACTCCGTCCGGCACGCCCAGGCTCAGGGCGTGCTCGCGGTAGTGCACGGCCTCGCCGCACGGGAAGCGGGCACGCGTGGTGGGGCTGTTGCCGCCGCTGAAGACAACGACCGGGAAATGGCCGGCGCGGTAGAGTCCGGCAGCTGTGGTGGCGACACCGAGGTCGTGACTGCCCAGCCCGATGGCCGCCGAGCAATGCCGCGGGGTGTGTCCCATCTGGTGGTAGTTCCAGATCAACTTCGCGTCGTGGAACTGCGCATTGGTCATCTGACACTGCTGGTGCTCCGACACCGACGCCTCCTCGGGTGATAACTACCCACAACATTCCATCAGCGCTTGGCGTACGCCGCGCTCAGGACACTGGCGCCGACAGATATGCCTGCGAGATCCCGAACAGTGCTGGACACCCACCCAGTTCTCCGGCTAATACAGACCCTGCTCCTTGACGATCCCAGTAAATACGTAAATATCGTGCACCAATATGACCTTCACCCATACCCTCAAGCCGTGACAACCACAACTGAGGAAGATCAATACCTCAGACGGATCCTTGCACTGCTGGACAGCGCCAGGCCGTACGAGAACCTCACCCAGTCCGACTCCAAGCAGTGGCAGGTCCAGCCCGGTAGCGCCCTCGCCGGCGACGACGCCAAGACCGACCCCTACCAGGTGTCCCACAACGCCTGGATCGCCCTGACCGTGGCGGTGGACCATCTCCACTGCTTCCGCTCCACGTTCGTGAGCGCCCCACAGAACAACTCGGTGTCGGTCACGCTCCACACCCACGGGCAGTACTCGTTGCTGCGCTGCGCCTTCGAGAACAGCGCCCGCGCGGTGTGGATGCTCGGCCCTGCCCACCCCCTCGTACGCGTCCAGCGCCGACTGTCCATGCAGGCCGGCGAGCACAAGAACTCAGACCGCATGAACTCCCTACTTCAACGGCAGCCCAGGCGGCCGCTCGACGTACGGATGCAGCAGCTGACGGACCTGGTAGTGAAGGCGGGAACGGATCCAGCGGACGCAAAGAAGGTCCTCAAGCCGTCCACATACTCAGAGATCGTTCGCGAGGCGGGCGCCTTGACTCCCATGGGCGCTGCTCAGGCTGAGGTCGTCTGGAGCGGCTGCAGTTCGCTGGCCCACGGCGACACTTACGGCACCCTGAGCATCCTGGAGCGCGACATCGTGGCCACGCAGGGGCGCCTGAACCTCGCCCAGATCACCAGCTCCCCCAAGGTGCTGTTCTGGGCCACGGACCGCACCGTCGCGATGATGCAGCACGGCTTCGACCTGTTCAAACAACGAGCGACCTGCCACCGCTGACGGTCCCGGAACCCCGCATCGCCACACCATTGCGCCCGCCGTGCGCAATGTCCCGCACAGAAGAAAGCCGAACCATGGACGGATCAACAGCCGTTCGAGTGGGTCTACGGCACCGCCGTACGAGCCTGGTGGACAAGACCAAGCTCAAGGAGTCCTCGTCCAGAAGGAAGACGTTCGCCGCTGCGCTGCAGCAGTTCGAGGAGCAGATGAACGCGGCGAAAGTCGTCTCCGCCGCCACCCGGCCCATCAACCTGTACTACGGCCTCGTGCAGGCCGGCCTCGCGATGACCGCGGCCCATGCACCAGGGCGATTCACCTTCGACAAGCACGGCTTGAAGATCCTCGACATGGAGCAGAACATCCCCGACGTGGCTGTCAGGCCCGACGGCGAAGGCGCCTTCCAGGCGGTGTCCGACGCCACAGGATCCGAGCGGACGGCGGCTGCGATCAGCGTCGGGGCCTTGTGGAACTCGATTCCCGAACTCACTGAGGCGCCCCTTGACGGGATGATGAGCGACCCGGCGATCATGTTCCTCGCCGATAGCCAACCAGCCTTGCGGGGCGACTGGGAAAGCTGGAGCGGCGACACCGCGCCGCCGATCGAGTACCTGCGCGCCACGGTCTGTGTGAACGACGAGACGCCCTCGGGGGCAGACAGGAAGGCATGGTTGGCGTCATTCCTGCCGAAGTACCCAGGTCTGCACGACGCACGTCTCTGGGGCAGTGAGCAGGATGCCTTCACGGAGATCCGTCCTGGGCGCTTTTCCGTTGACATCTGTTGGCCTGCCCCCGAGCGGGGGATGGCGGAGGCTGAAGTCGACAGCTTCTTCGACAGCAGGGCTCCCGCCTACCGCTTCAGCGCGGACCGTTTCGTACGACCGTCTTTCGAGCCCACCAAGACTCCTCTGACTCCCCTCATGTCCTGGTGGCTGATCCTCTACAGCTTCTCGATGCCGGCCCGGTACCAGCCCCGAAAGTGGTCCGAGGCCCTGGACGTCGACAAGTCCAAAAGCGCCGCCGCCCTTGAGTACGCCGTGGACATCGCCCTCGAAGTCGTCCCCCATCTCGTCCTTGAGGGGCTGGATCAGGAGCCGTTGTTGCTCGCGAAACCGATGGCGTTCTGAAGCCGCCAGGGCACATCCAGGGCACATGAGCCCGGGAAACGGCGTTGACCCGTGAGAACTACGGAGATGAGTTTCCCCAGGTCAACGCATAGTCCCCTGTGAAACCCCAGGTCAGCCCCCTCCCGCCCCCAATCGCTGCACGAGTGGCAGGACTTCAGCCCCCGGCTGCATGAGGCGGGGCATCAGCCTTATTGCCTGGTGTGGCCCTGAGCTGGGGTTCGTGCGGATCGGGCGGGGTCTTCGGGCCTCGCCTTTTTTGGTGGCGGGGACGACGGGCCGCACGAGCCGGGTTCCTGACGGACCCCGCCCGGTCCGTCACTCGTAGCGGTACGTGAGCGAGTCCGCCTCCGCCTGCTCGATGTCGGCGATCGTCAGCTCCGGCATCCGCAGCTGGGCCAGCGTCACCTCGGCCGAGGTCGGCTGGGCGTCCACCGGCAGCCACTGCTCCGGCTTCCAGGCGCCGCTGCGCAGCAGCGACTTGGGGCAGTGCGGGTAGACCTCCTCGATCCCCACCACCAGCGCACTGGCCGGCGGCTTGCCCACCGCCGTCAGCTGCGACAGCAGTTCCGGGCGGGTGGAGACGCAGGCCCGGCCGTTCACCCTGAGCGTCGTGGTGCGCCCCGGGACGACGAACAGCAGCCCGGCCCGTCCGGTGGCGACGACGTTCTGCAGGGTGTCCAGACGCTTGTTGCCGGTCGCGTCCGGTATCGCCACCGTCCGAGCGTCCAGGACGGCGACGAACCCGGCGGGCCCGCCGCGCGGGGAGACGTCGCAGTTGCCCTCGGCGTCCGCGCTCGCGACCAGCACCAGGGACGAGCAGCCGATCAACCGCCGCGTCTGCTCGGTGAGTTCGGTCATCTGCTTGCGTACGGCCGCGTCGCCGGGAAGCGCGTAGACCCGGCGCAGCGCCTCCGGGTCGGGCACGGCGTCGAGACGGAGCGAGTCGAAGGCACTGCCGGCAAGGGATGTCGTCATGCTGCCGACCCTAGAGCCACGACGGCCGGCCACGGCGGTCGGCCGTACCCGGCAGCCGCACCGGCCGCACGCCGGCTCAGCGGACGCGGGCCACCCCCGCGTAGATGCCGCTGCCCTCCGGTTCCGGGGCCTGGGTGCCGGCGAACCACTCCGTCGCCGTGACCAGGCCGGGGCCGGCCAGGTCCAGGCCGTCGAAGAAGCGTTCCACCTCGGGGCGGGTGCGGAAGGCGAGCCTGATGCCGCCCCTGGCGTACTCGGCGACGACCTGTTCGACCAGTTCCGGGTACAGGTCGGACGCGGCGTGCGAGAGGATCAGGTAGCTGCCCGACGGCAGCGTGTCGACCAGGGCGCGGACGATCCCGTGGGCGCCCTGCTCGTCGCTGATGAAGTGCATCAGGGCGATGAGGGAGAGGGCGATCGGGCGGTCGAAGTCCAGGACGTGCCGGGCGTGCCGGACGATCGCCTGCGGGTCGCGCACGTCGGCCTGGATGTAGTCGGTCGCTCCCTCGGGGCGGCTGATCAGCAGCGCCTCGGCGTGCCGGAGGACGATCGGGTCGTTGTCGGTGTAGACGACCTTGGCCGACGGCACGAGGTTCTGGACTATCTGGTGCAGGTTCGGCTCGGTGGGGATGCCGGTGCCGATGTCCAGGAACTGGTCGATGCCCTGCCCGGCCAGCCACGCGGCCGCCCGGTGCATGAACTGGCGGTTCTGCCGGGCGGCGTCCCTCGCCTCGGGCGGCAGCTTCTCACCGACCGCCTCGTCGACGGGGTAGTTGTCCTTGCCGCCGAGCAGCCAGTCGTAGACCCGCGCGGGGTGTGCCCTGCTGGTGTCCAGCGGCAGGGGTGGCTGTGGGCTGGTCGTCATGGCAACTCCATCGCGCCGGGGAGACGGTGAGAGACCGAGGTCGTGGTGATCGTACTCGGGTGTCCATCTGCCCTGCGCCTGGGGCGACTTGGTCACGGCACGGCGGACGGGCCGGTCAGAGGTCCAGCAGTTCCTCGTGGAAGCCACCGAACTGCCCTTCCGGGGTGAGGAGATGGATCTCCAGGATCCAGTGGCAGGCACGGCCTGCCTTGTCGGTGCGGCGCAGCGGGGTGTCGTTGCCGGGCGTGATGTACGACTCGACGTCGGCGCCGTCGATCGTCTCGTGCGGGAACTCGCCGACCAGGTGCCCGGCGTGCCAGCCGCCCAGCTCCCAGCCGGCCTCCGCCGCGAGGCGGGCGACCTCGGCGTACAGCCGCGCACCCGTGATCTCCGGGTCGGCCTCGAAGCACCGCCGGCCGGCCGCGAACACCCGGGGGAGGTCGGCGCGGAGCCGGTGCTTGACCGGGTCGTCGCCGAGGACGAAGGTACGGCCGAAGTCGGCCTCGTACTCCTCGAAGATCGGCCCGAAGTCGGCGAAGACGATGTCGTCCGCGGCGATCACCCGGTCCGGCGGGTTCTCCCGGTACGGCAACACGGTGTTCGGACCGGAGCGCACGATCCGCTTGTGCCAGTGCCGGGTCGTGCCGAACATCTCGTTCGCCAGGTCCCGGATCCGGTCGCTGACCGCCCGCTCCCCCTCACCGGCCGCGACGAGCCCGCGCTCCTCGATCTCCGCGAACAGGCGTACGGCCTTGTCCTGGGCTTCGAGCAGGCGTGCCGCGCGCGTGGGTTCGTCATCCGCCATGGGCCGAACCCAATCAGCTCCGGCCGTCCCGGGCAACGGGGTTCCGCAGGGCCGTGGCCAGCCGAAGGCTCTCCTCGACGGCGTGCGGGATGTCGGTGACCGGGAAGAGCGCGTGCCGTACGGTCCGTTCCGCGTCGACGACGAGGATCAGGCGCTTGTGCCGCAGCCGCCCGGCGCCGCGGAAGACCGGCAGCCGCAGGGCCGCGGCCAGCTGGTGGGCGGCGTCCGAGAGGAGCGGGTACGGGAGCTGCTCGGCGCGCGCGAACTCCGCCAGCTCGTCGGGGAGTTGGGTGCTCGTGCCGCGTACGGCCACGCCCGCGCGGTGGAAGTCGGGCCAGGCGTCGCGGAAGAGGCGGTTCTCCAGGGTGCAGCCGGCGGCTCCGGGGATCGGGCCCCATTCGACGCCGGTGCCGGGGTAGGCGAACAGCACGGTGGCGGGGGCGTCCGGGGAGATCACGGGAACGTCCGCCCCCTCGGCGCCGGCGCCGGCCGCCGCCGTCGCGGGCAGGCGCAGGCCGTCCGGGAGGCGGCTGCCCGGCAGGGCGTGGACGCGGGCGTGTTCGGCGCCGTCGGCCTCCGCCGTCGCGGTGAGCGTGCCGTCGCCGAGGGCCCACCGGTCGCCCCAGTCCTGCATGGCGACGAGCACCGGGAGCAGGGCCGTACCGGCGTCGGTGAGCAGGTACTCGTAGCGCACCGGGCGCCGCTGGTAGAGAGCGCGCCGCAGGACGCCCTGGGCGACCAGTGCGCCGAGCCGCTCGGTGAGCACCTTCCGGGACAGGCCGATCTCGGCGGCCAGGGCGTCGAACCTGACGTGTCCGCGGGCGACCTCCCGCAGCACCAGCACGTTCCACCAGTCGCCCAGAACCAGCGCGGCCCGGGCGACGCCACACGTCTCGTCGGCGTTGTGCATCCTCATGCGGCCATAGTAAGTTCCCTTTCGGGACTCACTTTGTTTCTGAACGGAACTTACCGCCCGCCGGTGCGCAGAACCGCGGGCCAGGCGTGAGGAGTTGCACCGTGACCGCCATCAGCCGCGTCGTCGCACGGGAGATCATCGACAGCCGGGGCAACCCCACCGTCGAGGTGGACGTGGAGCTCAGGGACGGCTCCCTCGGCCGCGCCGCCGTCCCGTCGGGGGCCTCCACCGGCGCCCGGGAAGCCGTCGAACTCCGCGACGGCGACCCGGGCCGCTTCCACGGCAAGGGGGTGCTGCGCGCGGTCGACGCCGTCAACGAGACCGTCGCGGACGCCGTCGTCGGCCTGGACGCCGAGGACCAGGCGGCCGTCGACCGCACGATGACCGAGCTGGACGGCACCGACACCAAGTCCCGGCTCGGCGCCAACGCCCTGCTCGGCGTCTCCCTGGCCACCGCCAAGGCCGCGGCCGCCGCCCACCGGCTGCCGCTGTACCGCTACGTCGGCGGGGTCGACGCCCGGCTGCTCCCGGTCCCGATGATGAACATCGTCAACGGCGGCGCCCACGCCGACAACCCGCTCGACTTCCAGGAGTTCATGATCGCGCCGATCGGTGCGGCCACCTTCGCCGAGGCCGTCCGGATGGGCTCGGAGGTCTTCCACACGCTGCGCGGCAACCTGCTCGCCGCCGGCCACAGCGTCAACGTCGGCGACGAGGGCGGCTTCGCCCCCGACCTGCGCACCGCCGAGGAGGCCCTGGACTTCGTGGTCCGGGCCGTCGAGCAGACCGGCTACAAGCCGGGCACCGACATCACCCTCGTCATGGACCCGGCCAGCTCGGAGTTCTTCCGGGACGGGGTGTACGAGTACACGGGCGAGGGCGTGCGCCGCTCCCCCGCCGAACACGCCGAGTACCTGGCCGGGCTGGTCGACCGCTACCCGGTCGCCTCGATCGAGGACCCGATGGCCGAGGACGACCACGACGGCTGGCGCGACCTGACCGCCCGGCTCGGCGACCGCTGCCAGCTCACCGGCGACGACGTCTTCTGCACCAACGAGACCCTGCTGCGGGCCGGCATCCGCGACGGCATCGCCAACTCGGTCCTGGTGAAGGTCAACCAGATCGGCACCCTCACCGAGACCCTGGCGACCGTCGCCACCGCCCACCGCGCGGGCTACACGGTCGTCATGTCCCACCGCTCCGGCGAGACCGAGGACACCACCATCGCCGACCTCGCGGTCGCCACCGGCTGCGGCCAGATCAAGACCGGCTCCCTGTCCCGCGCCGACCGCACCGCCAAGTACAACCAGCTCGTCCGCATCGAACAGGAACTGGGCCCCCAGGCCCGCTACGCGGGTGCCGAGTCACTGGGGCTGCGCCGCTGAACGGGGGGGCGGGACCGGGCGGCCGGTGTCAGGCCGTCGGAGGCGGTGCAGTGCTCCGGAGGGGCAGCAGGCTGACGGTTCCGGCGACCGGGCCGCCTCCGGCTCCGCAGGCCACCCCGCCGCCCCCGCCGCCCCGGCTGTCCCCACTGCTCCGGCCGCCCCCGCCGCCCCGGCCGCCCCCACTGCTCCCGCGGTCCTCACTGGTGCCGTACCCGTCGCTTTCCCCACCGCCCCGGACCCCGTCCAAACTCGCGCCGCCCCGGACCCCGTCCAAACTCGCGCCGCCCCGGACCCCGTCCAAACTCGCGCCGCCCCGGTTCGTGTCGTGTGTCGCCTCGATGTCGGCCCACCAGTCGGCGCCGTCCTCCAGGTAGCGCAGCAGGATGCCCTCGCGCAGGGCCCAGGGGCAGATCGCGAGGGTCTTCACGCCGCTCAGTTTCATCGCGGTGTGGCCGACGACCGCTCCCGCGAGGCTCTGCCGGGCCCGGGGTGCGGAGATGCCGGGCAGGCCGGCGCGTTCGGTCGCCGGCAGGGCGGCCAGCCGGTCGATCGCCCGGCGCAGGTCGCCCCGGCGCAGGATCCGTTCGGCGAACGGACCGTTCCGGCCGGGAGCCGCGCCGCACAGCCGGGCCAGCTGCTGGAAGGTGCGGGAGGTGGCGACGACGGTGTGCGGGTGCTCCCAGCGGATACGGGAGGTGGCGTCGCGCAGCTGATGACGGGCCCGGCGGCGCAGCGCGCGCAGTTCGTCCGCCGTCGGCGGCCCGTCGTGGCCGAGGAATTCGTCGGTCAGCCGGCCCGCCCCGAGCGGCAGGGCGACCGCGAACTCCGGCAGCCGGCCCCGTCCGAAGGCCACTTCCAAGGAGCCGCCCCCGATGTCGAAGACGGCCAGCGGCCCGGCCCGCCAGCCCATCCAGCGCCGGACGCCGAGAAAGGTGAGCTCGGCCTCCACCTCGCCGGGCAGCACGCACAGCCGTACCCCGGTGTGCCGGGCCACGGCCTGCAGAACGGCCACGCGGTCGGGGGCGTTGCGTACGACGGCGGTGGCGAACGCCAGCGGTTCCGGGGCGCCCCACCGGCGGGCGACCTCGACGGCCTTGCGGAGCGCCTCGACCAGCTGCCCGGTGGCCTCCTCCCCGAAGTACCCGTCGGCTCCGACCTGTTCGGACAGGCGGAGCTTCCACTTGGCGGTGTGCACCGGCAGCGGCACCCCGCCCGTCGCGTCGCTCACCACCAGCCGCACCGTGTTCGACCCCGCGTCCACCAGGCCAACTCTCATGGGCTGCACGTACCCAGCGCGGCCCGGGAAATGCGGTGCGTGCACGGCCGTGTACGCAGGGGGTACCCGGGCGTGTGCGCAGCACGGCGGCCTCCCGCGGTGCCTGACGGGCGCGCCGTGCCCGACCGGCTAACTTGTGGAGTCGATGTCAGGACGAACACTGGCAATCGACCCCTTTTCCTACCTTGTTAGGCGGACCGTCATGAGCCTGAGCATCCGCAACCAGATCCCCGGCACCGTTACCGCCGTCACCCCGGGCGAGGTGATGGCGACCGTGAAGGTCCGGCTCGACGGCGGCCAGGAGCTGACCGCCGCGATCACCCTGGAGTCGGTCCGGGAACTGGGGCTCGCCGAGGGCTCGGCCGTACGCGCGATGGTCAAGTCCACCGAGGTCGCGCTCGCCACCGGCCGGGTGCCCGGCGTGTCCATCCGCAACCAGCTGCCCGGCACCGTCAGCGACGTGGCCACCGGCGGGGCGATGGCCACGGTCAAGGTTGCCGTGGACGGTGGCCAGGACCTCACCGCGGCGATCACCAGGGACGCGGTCGGCGATCTCGGCCTGACGGCCGGTGCCCCGGTCGTGGCGCTGATCAAGGCGACCGAGGTGTCCCTCGCGACCGCCTGACCGAGTGCGGGGACCCGGCCGGCGGTCGAACCGGCAGGAAGAGGTGCCCGGCCGTCAGTCCTCGCCGTGCTGGCGGCGGATCCTCGCGGCCACCTCGTTCTCCTCCGTCTCCCACCAGGGGCGGACCCGTTCGCCGGCCGGGGCGGGGGCGGCGGCCGGGACGGCGGTGGGCGCGGGGGAGGCGGCGGGGACCACGGCGAGCTGCTCGTCCAGGTGGCGGTCGAGGGCCGCCGTCTGGACGCGTTCCGCCCGCGCCCACTGGAACAGGAGCGCCAGCAGGAACGGCAGGGCGACCAGCTCGGCGATACTCAGCATCGCGCCGCCGCCGATCTGCTGGTCGTGCCGGACGTCCGGGGCCCAGGACGGGTGGTGGTGCAGGTACCACGCGCCGGCGATCAGCGTGCCGTGCGTCATCACGACGACCCCGGGGACCGCGTCGATCACACCGTCCAGGAAGACGAGGGCCGCCCGCACCGGATGGGTGCACCAGGCCGGGAGCGTCTCCTCGCGGGTCAGGACCGGTACGACGAAGAGGCAGCCCGCGACCAGCAGGTGCAGGTACATCAGCTCGTGCAGCCAGCCCACCCGCAGCGCGGTGGCGAAGTACGGGGTGAAGTAGACCGTCAGCTCGGTGGCGAGGACGAGGGCCGTACTGACCAGCGGGAAGGTCAGGAGGCGGAGCACGCGCCCGGTCATCGCGCGGCGGACCCGGGCCGCCGCGCCCTCCGGCAGCGCCTCCACCGCCAGCCGCAGCGGGTCGCCGAGGGCCAGGCCGAGCGGGGCCAGGAGGTCGAGCAGGATGTTCTGCACGGCCGCGGGCCAGAACAGCACATGGTCGTAGACGGCCAGGCCCGACATCGTCGCGACGACCAGGGCGCCCAGGCCCAGCACCGCGAAGGCGGCGGACCGGCCCGGCGACCAGGACCCGCCCGCGGCCCGCACGCGCCCAACGCCCCAGCCGTACAGCCCGCCCAGGGCCACGACCAGCAGCAGCGCCGGCACGTCCAGCTGCCACGACGTCAGCAGCCGGCCCACGGTCAGCTCGGCCATCCGGCTCACCCTCCTTCTTCGGTCGGGGACGAAACGGGTCAGGTCAGTCCACTGCGCGACGGTATACCCGTCGCGTCCCGCCTCCGCATCGGGGCCCGTGCGGAATCGGCGCGACGTCCGGTACCAGGTCGGCAGTTCGGTCCACGGCGACGCGGCGAACTCCGGCCGACCGCGCCCGGCCGGAGTTCGCCGCGACCCGCGAGGGGTGCCGAGCCGCCCGTCACCGGCGCCCACGGACCCGCGTCACAGTTCTGTGCCGGGTCACGGTGATCGTTGATCACCCGCGTCCGCCCGTGCCTAGAGTGATCGACGCGGCCCGCGGAGCCCGACCACCTCCGCCGCCGTACAGGGGAGACGGGGACCACGGGGGGATGCACCGCCATGAGGGAACGATTCGGCATGCCCCGGCGCGGGTCGGCACGGCCGTTGGCCGCGCTGCTGGCCGCCGTCGGTGTCGTCGCCGGGGTGCTGGTCGGCCGGCCGGGGCTGGAGACGGTGACGGGGTGCGGGAGCTCGGGGGACCTGTATCCGTCGCAGACCGCCGAGGACTGGGTGTCGTACGCCGACCACGTCGTGGTCGCCGGACCGACCCGGGAGCGGGAGACGAACCGGCGGACGTACACCAAGGGGGCCGTGGCGTACGCGACGGACCGGCTGGTGACCTTCCGGACCGACCGCACGCTGTGGTCGCGCGCCGCGCCCCGGCACGCCCTCGGCGCCACCTTCGACCTGGTCGCCCCCGGCTGGGAGGTCTACCGTTCCTCCGGCACCCGCGTCGCCGTGATGGCCACCGAGGCACCCCGCTTCCAGGTCGGCCACACCTACCTGCTCGCCCTGCGCCGGCACCAGGGCGGCTGGGTTGTCCTCGGCGAGGGCGCGGCGGTGCCCTTCGACGACCACACGGGCGACCAGGGCGAGTGGTGCGGACGCGTGCTGAGCAAGGAGGACGTCGCCGCGGGCGAGCGCTTCTCCCGGCACGACGACCACAGCCTGGAGAAGGCGCTGCTGGGACAGGACGAGCAGGCCGCCGAACGGGCCCTGGACCGCGCGGCCCGCGGCTGAACCCCGTCCTCCGGTTCTTTGCGTCCGGCCCCCTCCGGTCACCTACCGGCCGCCGGGGTGGCAGGACCGTCCCGCGCCCCGCTCCGCCGGGCGCGACCTGACCGAACTCGCCCTGCCCGCCCGCCCCCTGGACGGCACGGACGCCTCACGGGACCCGTCCGACCCGACCCTCCAGTACACAGGCACCCACATCTCCCCCACTGAAATGGCATGAACGGTTCACCTGTTCTCCACATTCGACGTGTTGGTGCGCAAGGAACCGGCCATTGACTCGACCCGCGCGGCCACCCGTTGGAGCCGCGTAGGGGGCCATTCGTTTCCGTATAGGGGGGGCACAGTGGTGTCCGCGCTCAAGGGTTCCGCAGGGGCGGAATCCGAAAGACCCGTGCCCAGGCAGCTGTCGGCCGCCCGGGGGCTCGGGGACCGCATCTTCCGGGTCCAGTTGACGGCCTCGGGCGTCACCGTCCTCGCCATCATGGCTGCCGTAGGGCTGTTCCTGCTGCTCCGGGCCGCGCAGGCGCTGCGAACCAGAGGGGTCTGGGGCTTCCTCACCACCGCCGAATGGCAGCCGGACGTGCACCGCTTCGGCATCGCGGCCGTGCTCACCGGCACCCTTCTCATCGCCGCCGTGGCCGTCACGATCAGCGTGCCGCTGGCCCTCGGGACCGCCCTGTTCATCTCGGACATCGCGCCCCGGCCGCTGCGCCGCACGCTCGTCTCCATGGTCGACCTGATGGCCGCCGTGCCGTCCGTGGTCTACGGCCTGTGGGGCCTCTTCTTCCTGCAGCAGCATGTGATCGGGCTGTCCCGGTGGCTGTCGGACTGGTTCGGGTGGATCCCCTTCCTGCACGTCGACGGCACCCAGCCGGGCGAACCGCTCGCCTCCCAGAGCGTCTACACCGCCTCCACCTTCGTGGCCGGCATCGTGGTGGCCCTGATGGTCGCGCCGATCCAGTGCTCGGTGATGCGCGAGGTGTTCGCGCAGGCGCCGGCCGGTGAACGGGAGGGCGCCTACGCGCTCGGCGCCACCCGGTGGGGCATGATCCGCTCGGTCGTGCTGCCGTACGGCATGGGCGGGATCATCGGCGGCACCATGCTGGGCCTGGGCCGCGCCCTCGGCGAGACCATCGCGGTCTACCTGATCATCTCCCCGGTCTTCACCATCCAGCCGCACATCCTGCAGACCGGCTCGAACTCGGTCTCCTCCCTGATCGCCCTGCACTACGGCGACGCCTCCACCTTCGGCATGTCCGCGCTGATGGCGGCAGGCCTGGCGCTGTTCCTGCTGACCCTCGCGGTCAACTTCACCGCTTCCTCGATCGTGGCGCGGTCACGGTCCGGCGCACAGAGCGAGGCCTGACGATGACCGTCGTAGACCTTGAGAAGGGCGCTCCCCAGGACGCCCCGCAGGACACCCCCGGCACCCCCGTGAGCGCCGCCGCGGAGACCTCCGACGCCGCGGCCGTCGCCGTGCTTCCCGACGTGCCGCGCCGGATCGGCGGGGTCACCCGCTCCGGTGTGCTGTCGGTGTCCGGCGCCGCCGCCTCCGGGCTGTGCGTCGCCGTCCTGCTCTTCGGCGAACTCGCGCCGTTCTCCGGCGCACTGGGGTTCTTCGTCACCGCATACCTCTCGTTCCTGGGCATCTACGCGGTGTTGACAGGGCTTGAGGAGGACGGGCAGGCCGTACGGGACCGGGTGATGACCGTCGTCCTGTGGTCGGCGGGCGGCCTGATGTTCGCCGCGCTCACGCTGGTCGTCGGCTTCACCGCGTGGCGCGGCCGGGAGGCCCTGCCGCACGCCAACTTCTTCACCCAGGACATGCAGGCCGCGGGTCCGCTCGACCCGCTGACCCACGGCGGCATCGCGCACGCCATGCTCGGCACGCTCATCATGATCGCCATCGCGCTGGCGATCACGGTCCCGCTGGGCCTGGCCTGCGCGGTGTACCTGAACCAGATACCCGGCCGCTTCTCCCGGTTCGTCCGCACGATCGTCGAGGCGATGACCGCGCTGCCGTCCATCGTGGCCGGCCTGATGGTCTACGCCGTCTGGATCCTCAACCTCGGCATGCAGAAGTCGGGTCTGGCGGCGGGCTTCGCGATCAGCGTGATGATGCTGCCGATCGTGATCCGCGCGGCGGACGTCGTGCTGCGCCTGGTCCCCGGCACCCTCACGGAGGCGTCCGAGGCGCTCGGCGCCCCGCGCTGGCGGACGGTCTGGCACGTGGTCCTGCCGACGGCCCGCTCCGGCCTCGCCACCGCCGTCATCCTCGGTACCGCCCGCGGCATCGGCGAGACCTCCCCGGTCCTGCTCACGGCGGGCTTCACGGCAGCGCTCAACGCCGACCCGACGAACGGCCCGATGGTCTCCCTGCCGCTGGCCGTCTTCAACTTCGTCAAGTCCCCCGAGCCCACGATGATCGCGCGCGGCTTCGGCGCGGCGGCGGTCCTGATGGCGCTCGTCCTGATCCTCTTCGTCATCGCCCGCGTGATCGGCGGCCGCGGCCCCGGCCACCAGAACAAGCGCCAGGCGAGAAGGGCGGCGAGGGCGTCCCGCCGGGACACCACGAGATTCGCCGAACTCCACACGCCGGGACTTGAGCTGTTCGAGACCGGCCCCGCCGAAGGCGACGTCGGGACCGAGCGCCCCGAAAGCAGCGCGCACACCGGTCCTTCCGAAGGCGACGGCCACGCCGAGCGGCCCGGAAGGGGCGCGGGGAACGGCGCGCCCAGCCCGGACGCACCCGCGGCCGACAACGGCGAGCAGTCCCCCGAAGACAACGCATCCGCACCCGCCGACGGCCCCCTTCAGGGGCCACCCGCACCCGACCACGAACCCCGCACGGGTGGTGCGGGTGGGAACACAGACCCAGCCACAGGAGACGCGCACTGATGTCCAGCCTTGTCATCAACGCCCTGAGACGGCTGGGCATCCTGGCCGCTCTCATAGGCATCATCAGCACAGCCACCCCCGCTTCGGCCGACTCCTACACCCCCATCGCGGGCGCCGGCTCCACCTGGGCCGAGAACGCCGTCGACGAATGGCGTCGCGCCGTCAACCAGTACGGCATGCGCATCAGCTACGCCGGCACCGGCTCTTCCGACGGCCGCCGTCAGTTCCTCTCCGGCACCGTCGACTTCGCCGTCTCCGACATCCCGTTCCAGACGAATCCCACCGATGGCAGCGCGGCCGAGCGCCCGGCCTCCGGGTCGTACGCCTACATGCCGATCGTGGCCGGCGGCACGGTGTTCATGTACCACCTCACCGTCAACGGCAAGCGGGTCAACAACCTCCGCCTCTCCGGCGACGTGGTCACCAAGATCTTCACCGGGGTCATCAAGACCTGGGACGACCCGACGATCAAGGCCGACAACCCCGGCCTGCAGCTCCCGCACCGCACCATCGTCCCCGTCGTCCGCTCCGACGGCTCCGGCTCCACCGCCCAGTTCACGATGTGGATGGCGAACCAGCACAAGTCGCTGTGGAACGCCTACTGCGCCAAGGTCGGCCGCTCGGGATCGTGCGGGCAGACGTCGTACTACCCCACCGTCTCCGGCATGATCGCCCAGTCCGGTGACCTCGGGGTCGCCGGCTACGTCGCCCAGAACTACGGCGAGGGCGCGATCGGTTACGTCAACTACTCGTACGCCATCAACGCGCGGTATCCCGTCGCCAAGGTCCTGAACCACGCGGGCTACTACACCGAGCCGACCCCGTCGAACGTGGCGGTCTCGCTCCTCAAGGCGAAGATCAACACCAACAGGAACTCGGCGGACTACCTCACCCAGCAGCTCGACGGCGTCTACAACGACAGCGACAAGCGCAACTACCCGCTGTCCAGCTACTCGTACATGATCCTGCCGCTGAAGGTGCAGGGCACCTTCACCGAGGCCAAGGGCAAGACGCTCGGCGCGTTCTCGTACTACTTCATGTGCCAGGGCCAGCAACAGGCACCAAAACTCGGCTACTCGCCGCTCCCGATCAACCTCGTCCAGGCCGGCTTCGACCAGATCCGCCGTATCCCCGGTGTGCGGGCGCAGAACATCAACATCAAGAACTGCAACAACCCGACCTTCACCACCACCGGCCAGAACCGGCTCGCCCAGACCGCGCCCTACCCCGCGGCCTGCGACAAGAAGGGCGCCGCGCCCTGCACCACGGGTACCGGCGGCACCAAGACCGGTTCCGGCAACAACGGCGGCGGCACCTCCGGAGGCAGCGGCAGCACCGGTGGCAGCGGCACGACCGGCACCGGCACCGACGGCGGCGGCGCCTCCGGAGGATCCAGCGCCCAGCCGTCGGTCGACCCCGACACCGGCCAGACCATCTCCCCGGACGGCACCACGGCCGGCGGATCCGCCACCGGCGGGACGGCCACCGGTGGCACCGTCGCCCTCGCCCAGCCGGTCGCCGTGGCCACCGCGCACGGCTGGACCGGAACCCAGACGCTGATGCTGCTGGCCGCGGTCCTGGTCTTCGGCCTGCTCCTGCTGCCCTCGCTGGTCTCCCGACTGGTGGGCAGCAAGGGCAACGGCCGTTCGGACGACGGGAGTACCCGATGAGACGACGGATCACAAACGCCTTCGTCCGGCTCCTCGCCGGCGCCACCGTCGGAGCCCTCGCCGGTCTCGCCGTGGCCCAGGCAGCCCCGTCCGCCACCGCGGCGAGCAGCGCCGGATCCGCCGTGACGGTGTCCGGCCGCGGCGAGTTCAAGGACATGAAGTTCACGGTCAGCCAGACCACGCACCTCACCAGCCAGGCCATCTCGGTGAGCTGGACCGGCGGCACGCCGACCACGTTCGCGGGCTCGCAGTTCAACACCGACTTCGTGCAGATCATGCAGTGCTGGGGCGACGACGACGGCACGGTCCCGGCCAACCCCGGCCCGGCGCGCACGCAGTGCCAGTTCGGTGCCTCCCCCTCCACGGACCGCGGCGGCTGGCCGGGCAACGGGACGGACGACACCCGGCAGATCTTCTACAGCGCCGACCCCACCAACTACGGCCAGGACGACCGGTACGGCGCCACCAACCCGAACGCCCCCGGCGAGGTCCCCTTCAAGTCGGTGGACGGCACCACCATCACCAGAAACACCCAGAACAACCCCCTCTTCAACTACAACACCACCAACGAGGTCGACTTCGCCCGCACCAGCGCCGACGGCAAGGGCCAGGAGTACTTCGAGGTCCAGACCGCGAACGAGGCACCGCACCTCGGCTGCGGCGTACCCGTCACCACCGACGGAGTCACCAAGCCCCGCTCCTGCTGGCTGGTGATCGTCCCGCAGGGCCATCTCGACCTGGACGGCAAACCGTACGCGGACCAGAGCCACGTCAATGCGGGCTCCCCGGTCTCCTCGACCAACTGGAAGAACCGGGTCGCCGTCAGGCTGGACTTCAACAGCGTGGGCACCAACTGCGCCCTCGGCTCGGACGAACGTCCGACCACGGGCAGTGAGCTGGTGGCCGACGCGATGACCAGCTGGCAGGCCACCCTGTGCTCGGAGGGCAAGGTCTACAGCTACACCGAGTACGGCGAGCCCAACACCCGGGCCCGGCTCATCTCGGACGGCTCCACCGGCCTCGCCTTCACCACCCGCAGACTCGGCGTCGACCAGGGCACCACCGCACCATCGGGCACGACGACCTACGCACCCGTCGCACTGAGCGGGGCCGTCATCGGATTCACCATCGAACGCAGACCCAAGTCCACCGCGCCGGAGAGCGTCCAGAAACTGGCGGGCACCAAGGTCGAGTCGATCAAGCTCGATCCCCGCCTGCTCGCCAAGCTGCTGACCGAGTCGTACCGCAACTCGACCTGGGGTTCGGTGCTCAACAGCGGCGTCGCCAAGGGCTACGGCTGGGCGAAGAACAACCCGGCGGGTCTCGCGTCCGACCCCGAGTTCATCGCCCTGAACCCCGAGTTCGCCAATCTCTCGGTCGCCGAGACGCCGGCCACCGACACCGACCTGATGACCTCGCTGGGCCACACCGACACCGCCCGCGCGCTCTGGCAGTGGATCGCCTCCGACAAGGACGCCCGGCAGTTCCTCGCCGGTGTCCCCGACGACGACGGGATGCGGGTCAACCCGTACTACAGCACCAACGCGGACCTGAACCCGTCCGGCGCCGCCTTCGACCCGTCGAACACCGACGAGTACCCGAAGAACGACCCCTGGTGCACGGTCCCGCCCGGCTCGGGCGCTCCCGAAGACGACAAGCAGTGCATGACCGACTTCCACCCCTACGTGGACGACATGCACGCCGGCGCCCTGCACACCCGGCGCGCGGACACGCTGTGGAAGTCCAGCTGGGACCAGCTGGCCAGCCCGCCCGCGTACAAGAGCGTCGGTCCGCAGACGGTCGGCTCACGCTTCGTGATCACAGTGACGGACGTGGCCTCCGCCGCTCGCTACGGGCTGCAGACCGCCGAACTGGAGAACAGCGCGGGCAGGTTCGTCGCCCCGACCGCGGCGAGCCTGACCGCGGCCGCCGCGACCGCCTCCGGCTCCGGCGTCGCCGAGATCACCCCGGCGAACGCCACGGCGAAAGACGCCTATCCGCTGGCCCAACTGGTCTACGCGGCCGTACGCCCCGGCAAGGTGAGCAAGGCGGCCCGCCAGGACTACGCTGCCCTGCTGCGCTACGCGGCGGCCGCCGGCCAGACCTCCGGCTCCGACCCGGGCAAGCTGCCCGTCGGCTATGCCCCGCTCTCCCGGACGCTGCGCGCACAGGCCGGCAAGGCCGCCGACGCGCTGCTCCACTACACGGGCCCCAGCCCCGCCGACACCGGTTCGGCCGACGGCGGCGGCACGAACACCTCCGGTGACGGCGCGCCCGGCTCCGCCGGTGACACCGCGGGCGCGAGCGCCGTCGGCGGCACGGGCACCGGGGCCGGTGGCACCAGCGCCTCGCCGAGTGCGTCGGCGTCGTTCGGGGGCGGCAAGGCGCTGGAGACGACCGCGGCCGGCAACACGCCGGCGGACCCGGCCAACCCGCTGCGCTATGCCGTGCCGGTCGGTGCCGCGCTCGGGGCCGTGGCCGGAGCGGGTGCGCCCTTCGCCGGTGGCCGTCAGCTGTCGATTGCTTCCGTGACGACGGCCGTACGTCGTCTGCGGGTGCGTCGTGGCTGGTCGCGCCCACGCGGCGGAGCCGCACATCGATAACGCCCCGCGCCCCTGAAGGGCGCCCCACGGAGCCCAGTGCTCCCCCACAGACGGCCGCCCGCCCCGAAAGGCAGTCGGGGCGGACGGCCCGCACCACCCTGCCAGATCCTCTGGCAACACCCCAGCTAGCTAGCTCTCGTCAGGAGACTCTCGATGCGCAGAATGCGCTCCTCGGCGGCGTTCGTCGCCGCGGCCGTGGTGGCCGGCGGTCTGGCCCTCGCCACCCCGGCACTCGCCGACCCCACCCCCGCCGGCACCTTCCGCCAGCTGGTCGGCGTGGGCTCGGACACCACCCAGGACGTGGTCAACGCCCTGGCCGGCGACACCGTCAACGGCAACAGCTACGCCGCCACCGCCGTGAAGTCGGCGAACGGCGCCGGTATCGCCTCGTACGACGCGATCGAGCCCGGCACCGGCTCCACCACGTCCACCATCGTCACCCGCTCCGGCGGTACGGCGTTCACCCGCCCGAACGGCTCCGGCAACGGCCAGAAGGCGCTGTCCGCGTCGCTGACCGGCGACAAGTTCCCGGCCGGCACCGGTACCGTCATCAAGGGCCAGGTCGACTTCGCCCGTTCCTCCGGCGGCCCGTCCACCCTCGGTTCCGCTCTCACCTACGTCCCGATGGCGCGTGACGCGGTCGGTGTCGCGGTCAAGGGCTCCGCCCTGGACTCGCTGACCAAGCAGCAGCTGTTCGAGATCTACTCCGGTTCGCTCACCGAGCTGAACGGCCAGACCCTGCACCCGAAGATCCCGCAGGACGGCTCGGGCACCCGCAAGTTCTTCCTGGCGGCGATCGGCATGTCCACCACGCCGCTCGGTGCGAACGTCCAGGTCGTCCAGGAGAACCAGGCCAACACGGCCCTCACCGAGGACGGCGCGCTCGTCCCGTTCTCCGTCGGTTCCTGGATCGCCCAGAACAACGGCGTCTCCCCCGACTACAGCAAGGCCGCTGCCGCCGCCGGCGGTCACCTGGCCTCCATCACGCTGCCCGGCGACACCGGTGCCACCAGCCCGGTCACCACGGTGAACGGCAAGCTGGCCCCGGTGCAGGCCTACTACGAGAACTCGACGTTCGGCCGTGACGTCTACAACGTCGTCCCGAGCCGCGCGATCGACCCGACCAGCGTCTTCTTCAACAAGGACCTGTACGACATCTTCGTCACCAGCGGCAGCCACACCGCCCAGCTGGCGTCGGAGAGCGCCGAGAAGGTCATCTCGGCCTTCGGCTTCGTCAACGAGCCGTACAACGGCTCCATCAACCTGCAGGCCAAGCACGCCCTGCAGGGTGGCCTGGAGGGCCTCTCCTCCGCCAACACGGTGCCGGCGGCGGCCACCCTGAAGACGACCGTGGGCGACGCGAGCCTGAAGCTGTCCTGGACCGCTCCGGCCGCCACCCCGCTGCCGCTGACCGACTACCGGGTGACGCTGACCGACGCGGACGGCGCGGTCGTCTCCACCAAGGACGTCCCGGCCACCACCACGACGTACTCCTTCCCCGGTCTGGCGACCGGCACCTACACCGCCACGGTCACCGGCTACAACATCGTCGGCGCCGGAGCGGACGCCACCTGGAAGGGTGCGGTCAAGTACACGAGCACCACCAAGGCCACCACCGCCACCACCGCCTACGGCAAGGTCCCGAAGGTCTCCGTCACCGTCGCCGGCTCGCACGGGGTGAAGCCGACCGGCAAGGTCACCGTCAAGGACGGCACCGCCGTCGTCGGCACCGGCACCCTGGACGCGTCCGGCAAGGTCTCCATCGGCCTGTCGAACCACCTCAAGGTCGCCACCCACTCGCTGTCGGTCTCCTACGCGGGCAGCTCCAGCCTGAACGCGTCCTCCGCCCTGGTATCCCTGAAGATCACCAAGGCGACGGCGTCCGTCTCCACCTCGCACCCGACCTCGGTGAGCCACACCGCCAAGGCCAAGGTCACCGTCAAGGTCACCGCCTCCGGCACCACCCCGACCGGCACCGTCCGCATCTACCAGGGCTCCAAGGTCATCGCGACCGGCACCCTGAGCGGCGGCAAGGTCACCGTCACCCTGCCGAAGCTGTCCAAGGGCAAGCACACCCTGCACGCCTTCTACGTCGGTTCCTCGACCGTGAACTCGAAGGCCGGCGCCAACTTCACCATCACCAGCAAGTGACCCTCTGACGGGCCCGCCGGGAGCCCGGACGGCTCCCGGCGGCCCCTCACCTATTCATCCGAAGGAGGCGGGCCGCCATGACCGTCGCCGTACCGACACCGAGACCCCTGGCTCCGGCCGTGCCCCGCAGGCCCGTCCGCAGCCTCACCTTCGTCCGCCACCTCTCGCGCGGCGGACTGCTCAGTCTCGCCGCCCTGCTGCTCGGCATCACCGCCCAGCTGCTGGTGATCAGCGGCGCCCAGGAGCACTCGGCCCAGCACGCCGACTTCGACCAGCTGCGCGAGCAACTGGCGCTCGGCACCGCCCCGGTGGCGCAGACCGGGCAGGACGGCAAGCTGCTGGCGCCCGGTACACCGGTCGCGCTCGTCGAGATACCGAAGCTGGGCCTGAGCCAGGTCATCCTGGAGGGCACCGACTCCTCGGTGCTGACCGACGGTCCCGGTCACCGCCGGGACACCCCGATGCCCGGCCAGGCCGGCACCAGCGTGCTGATGGGCCGGGCGGCGGCCTACGGCGGCCCGTTCGGCACGCTCCCGCGGCTCGCCACCGGTGACACGTTCTCCGTCACCACCGGCCAGGGCAAGGCGAAGTTCCAGGTCATCGACGTCCGGCGGGCCGGCGACCCGGCGCCGACGGCGCTGGCCGCGGGCAAGAGCCGGATCGTCCTCATCACCGCGACCGGCCCGAAGTTCATGCCCTCGGGCGTGCTGCGCGTCGACGCCGACATGGTCTCCGCACCGTTCCAGACCCCGTCGGCCGTGATCCGGGCCGGCACCCTGCCGGGCTCCGAGGAGCCGCTGGCCCGCCCCTCCGGGGTGCCGTGGCCGCTGGTGATGTGGCTGCAGGCGCTGCTCCTCACCGCCGTGGCCGCCGTCTGGACCTGGCACCGCTGGGGCCGCCACCAGACGTGGGTCGTCTTCGCCCCGGTCGTCGCGGTGCTCGGCCTCCAGGTCGCGACGCGGACCACCGAACTGCTGCCGAACCTGCTGTGACCGAGGTGAGTGAAGTGACCGAGACAACCGAAACGACCGTAGTGACCGAGACGACCGAGACCGCCGTGACCCCCGAGATGACCGACACCGCCGTGCTGCCCGCCGCCACCGCCGTGGTGGAAGGCCCCGCGCCCGCCATGCTCGAAGCCCGTGCCGTCTCCGCCTGGTTCGGCTCCCACCAGGTGCTCAGCCAGGTGTCGCTGACCATGCCCGCGGGCGAGGTGACCGCGCTGATCGGCCCGTCCGGCTGCGGCAAGTCCACGTTCCTGCGCACCCTCAACCGGATGCACGAGCTGATCCCGTCGGCGCAGTTCGGCGGCGAGGTCCTCTTCGAGGGCGAGGACATCTACGACCCGTCCTGGCGGCTGACCGACGCCCGCCGCAGGATCGGCATGGTCTTCCAGAAGCCGAACCCGTTCCCGGCGATGTCGATCTACGACAACGTGGTGGCGGGCCTGAAGCTGACCGGCACGAAGGTGACCCGCCGGGAGAAGGACGTCCTGGTCGAGGAGTCGCTGACCCGCGCCGGCCTGTGGAAGGAGGTCCGCGACCGGCTCCGCCAGCCGGGCGGCGCCCTCTCCGGCGGCCAGCAGCAGCGCCTGTGCATCGCGCGGGCCCTCGCGGTCCGGCCCCGGGTCCTGCTCATGGACGAGCCGTGCTCGGCCCTGGACCCCACCTCCACCCGCCGCGTCGAGGAGACCATCCAGGACCTGGCCGGGCAGGTGACGATCGTCATCGTCACCCACAACATGCAGCAGGCGGCGCGGGTCTCCCAGCAGTGCGCGTTCTTCCTGGCGGAGCAGGGCACCCCGGGCGGCATCGTCGAGCACGGCGACACCGAGGCCGTCTTCAACTCCCCGCAGGACCAGCGGACGGCCGACTACGTGGCCGGCCGCTTCGGCTGAGCCCGCCAGCGGGGGTCAGCAGTACGGCGGCTGGTTGGTGAGCGAGGAGGCAACCCGCATCCAGACGCCGAACCGGCGGTAGAGGGCGGGCAGCGGACCACCGGCCTGCACGGTACGGCTGTCCAGGGCCGTCACCCCGGGGATGCCGAGGAGGACGGCGGGGACGGAGGCGGACTGCCGGCGCACCGCGAGCACCGACGCGCCCTCGGGTCCGGCGGGCCGCTTCGGTACGGGCGTCAGGGCCGCGAGCACCCCCTCCTCGATCGCCCGGCGGGCCTCCTCCGCCGGGCGCAGCTCGGCGGCGAACCGGTCCCGGGCCTACTTCACGGGCACGGTGACCACCGATTCCGCCCAGGCCGTCATCTCGGCGCACGCCGCGTCGTCACCCGTGAGGGCCACGACCGGGACGCCGAAAGCCGCGGCGGTGGCGTGCGCGAGCCCGATCTCGCCGGCGGGCCTGCCGTCCAGCCGGATGTCCTCGATCTCGTGGCCCATGAAGCTGTGACCCAGCACACCGGGGGCACCGGCCCGGGAGTGGTAACCGACACATATCGCCGCGTCGTGCTCCGCCGTGAGCCCCTCGCATCATCATCTTCTTGGGCTTGCCGCGCACCAGGCGGGCCGCGGGGTGCAGGTGCTCGGGGAGCAGGTTCCGCATCGGCCCGTGGGCGTCGTTGACCAGCACCTCGGTCGCCCCGGCGGCCACCGCCCCGCGTAGCGCCGCGTTCACGTCCTCGGCCATCATCGACCGGCCGCGGTCGTAGTCCCGGCCGCCGGGCCGCACATCGTCCCGGTCGACGAGCCCGGTGAGGCCTTCCATGTCCACGCTGATGTAGATGCGCACGTCCTGAGGCTGTCCGGACCCTACGTATTGTAGGTTCCCCATCGGCCACGGCGGCTCGTCAGCTCACGGGGGTACTCATGCAGGGCACGGACACGCAGGAGGCGCGGCGCAGCCTCGCCCCCACGGTGGCGGTGCTGGTGGCGAGCCTGCTGGTCGCGGCGGTGGGCGTGTACGAGCTGTCCGGCTTCGGCCTGCACAGCCTCGACCGGCGCCCGCACCTGTTCAGCGACGGGCTGGCGACCGGCGGGGTGATCGTGGCCGCAGTGGCGGCGGGGGCGGCGATCGGAAACCTGGCGTGGATGCTGGCGGCCCGGCGGCGAGTGGAACGGGAACGGGCGCAGGCCCCTCTTGCTCCGTAAGAGGCGGTGCGCCGCTTCACACCGTATTCCGTACCACGGCGGATCGCTCCCCCGCCTCCCACCGTTACCCTACGGACTGTAGGGTCAGCCCTCCGTCAACCCGCTCCCCGTCCCCAAGGTGACCGGTCCCCATGCCCGCACAGCTGTCGACCCTGATCCCGGCCCGCGTCTCCGCCGCCCTCCGCGCCCCCACCGGCGCGTCCGGCGGCGCACTGCCCGGGCTGGCCGCCGACTTCACCGTCTGGTACCTGCGCGTGATCGCCGTACTGAACATAGTGGCGGTGGTCTCGCTCCCGTTCCGCCAGGAGGTCGACGAGCACAACAACGGCCGCATCACTCTGCACCTGCACCGGCAGCACGCGCACCACTCCGGCCAGTTCTTCACCCCGTACCTGGCCACGGCGGGCCTGGTCTCGGCCGCCCTCGCCATCTTCTTCGTGCTGGTGATGCGCCGCCGCAAGCGCGCGGCCTGGGTGGTCAACCTGGTCCTGTCCGCCCCGCTGTTCGCCCTCTACGTCCTCGCCCTCACCCAGCACGAGTACCGCGCCCACGCCTTCAACTGGGTCTCGGCGGCCGTCACCGGCCTCTTCGTGGCCGCGCTGCTGATCAGCCGCCGGGAGTTCAACGCGGTGGGCGACCCGTCGAACCCGAAGACGGCGCTGGCGGTGGGGGCCGCGGGCGTCCTGGTGACCGGCGGCCTGGGCACCCTCCTCGTGCACGCCACGAACAAGGTCCCCGGCGCGACCCTGCCCGACGAGATCGCCTACACCCTGCTGCGGGGTGTCAGCGTCGGCCCGCTCGCCGACCACGTCACCGCGGTGCACGCCCCCCGCTGGGCCGACATCGTCATCAACTTCCTGCTCGCCGCCGCCTTCTGCCTGGTCCTCTTCGCCGGCTTCCGGTCCCCGCGCGGCCGCCGCCTGCTCAGCCCGCAGGACGAGGACCGGCTGCGCGGTCTGCTGGAGCGGCACGGCGCCCGCGACTCCCTCGGCTACTTCGCGCTGCGCCGCGACAAGATGGCGATCTTCTCCCCCACCGGCAAGTCGGCGGTCACCTACCGCGTCGTCGGCGGCGTCAGCCTCGCCTCCGGCGACCCGATCGGCGACCCGGAGGCCTGGCCGGGCGCGATCGACGCCTGGCTGACGGAGGCCCGGCAGCACGCCTGGACGCCGGCCGTCATGGGCGCGAGCGAGGAGGCGGGCACCGTCTACGCCCGGCACGGCCTGGACGCCCTGGAACTCGGCGACGAGGCCATCGTCGACATCGCCGACTTCACCCTGGAGGGCCGTGCGATGCGCGTGGTCCGCCAGGCCCACAACCGGGTCCGGCGCGCCGGTTACACGGTCCGCATCCGCCGTCACGAGGACATCCCGGCCGACGAGATGGCGATGCTCATGGAGCGGGCCGACAGTTGGCGCGACGGTGCCACCGAACGCGGCTTCTCCATGGCCCTCGGCCGCCTCGGCGACCCGGCGGACGGCCGCTGCGTGATGCTGGAGTGCCGGGACGCGGACGACACCCCCCGCGCCCTCCTCAGCTTCGTCCCCTGGGGCGAACAGGGCCTCTCCCTGGACCTGATGCGCCGCGACCGCAACTCCGAGAACGGCCTGATGGAATTCATGGTCGTCGAACTCCTCCTCCGCGCCGCGGAACTGAAGGTCGACCGCGTCTCCCTGAACTTCGCGATGTTCCGCTCGGTCTTCGAACGCGGCTCCCGCCTCGGCGCGGGCCCGGTCCTGCGCCTGTGGCACGCGACCCTCACCTTCTTCTCCCGCTGGTGGCAGATCGAGTCCCTGTACCGCGCGAACGCCAAGTACCGCCCGGTGTGGGAGCCCCGCTACCTGCTCTTCGCCCGCAGCAGCGACATCCCGAGGATCGGGTTGGCGAGCGCCCGGGCGGAGGGGTTCCTGACGGTGCCCTGGGGGAGCTGACGGCGTCCGGGCCACCGCGGCTCAGACGGGCAGTGGCCCGCCCGTGATCCCTCCGCCCACCGTGAACCCGATCACCGCGCCGCCGCCCTCCCGGCGGGAGGCGAAGGGGGCGCCGCGGTGGGCGAGGGCGACCTCGCGGACGATGGAGAGGCCGAGGCCGGAGCCGGGCAGGGAGCGGGCGTCGGCCGCGCGGTAGAAGCGGTCGAAGATGCGGATCAGGTCGCCCTCGGCGATACCGGGGCCGCGGTCGAGGACCTCGACGCGGACCGTGCCGGGCCGGGCGGGGCCGGTCACGCTGATCTCGATGGGGGCCTTGCCGTCGCGGTCGAACTTGGCCGCGTTCTCCACGAGGTTGGAGATCGCCCGCTGCAGCATGCCGGGCCGGCCGTAGGTCGTGGTGTCGCCGGCCGCGCGCAGGACGATCTGGCGTCCGGTCCGGCGCCGGGCCAGCCCTGCCACGTCCTCGGCGATGTCGGCCAGGTCCACGTGCTGCGGGGGCTCGCTGTCGGACTGCCCGGCCGCGAGGTCGACCAGTTCGTTGACCAGGTCGGTCAGCTCGCGCGCCTCCTGGCCGAGGTCGGCGACGAGTTCGTCGCGGGTGGCGGGCGGGAGTTCGTCGATCCGACGGAGCAGGGAGATGTTCGTACGGAGCGAGGTCAGCGGGGTGCGGAGCTCGTGGCCCGCGTCCTGGACCAGGCGCCGCTGGTCCTCCTCCGACTGGGCGAGGCGGCCCAGCATCCGGTCGAAGGCGCGGCCCAGCCGGCCCACCTCGTCCAGTCCCGTCACCGGCACCTGGATACCGAGCTGGCGGGTGCGGGCCACGTTCTCCGCGGCCGCGGTGAGGATCACCAGCCGGCGGGTGATCCGCCGGGCCAGCCACCAGCCGAACAGCCCGGCGGCCACCACCACGGCCGCCATCAGCAGCAGCGTCCGCTGCTGGAGCGCCTGCAGCAGGTCCTCGGTGTCGCTGAACTCCTGCGCCACCTGCACCGCGCCCCGCCCGCCGCCGAGGGCGACCGTGGCGATCCGGAACAGGTCCTCGCCGGCCTGGACGTCCTTGTGCTGGACCGTCTTCCCGGCCTCCGCGGCGGTGGCGGCCGCCCGGTCGGCGGCGGTGACGGGCAGCACCGGGGTGCCGCGGTCGACGATCTCGCCGCGCGCGCCGAGCACCTGGACATCCGTGCGTGCGGGCCGGACCAGGTCATGGCCGGGCTGGGAGGAGGAGAAGTCCTCCGGCACCATCCGGTGCTGCTTGACCTCGTCCTGGACGTCGGAGACGACCTGCGTGAACACCGACTGCTGGTCGACGCGGACCAGCCGGGCGGCGGCGTTGTACGACAGGATGCCGACGACCACCGTGACGGCGGCCGTGACCGCCGCGAAGGAGACGACGAAGGTGGTCCGCAGGGAGACGAGGCCCGGCCGGCGCCGGGCCAGCACCCGGGTGAGCCGCTCCAGCCACTGGAGAGGGCCCACTCAGTCCTCCCGCAGCACGTATCCCACGCCCCGGACGGTGTGGATCAGCTGCGGGGCGCCCGGCTCGTCGAGCTTGCGGCGCAGGTAGCCGACGTAGACGGCGAGGTTCTTGGAACCGGGGCCGAAGTCGTAGCCCCAGATGCGGTCGTAGATCGTGGAGTGGTCGAGGACGATGCCCGCGTTGCGTGCGAGCAGTTCGAGGAGTTCGAACTCGGTGCGGGTCAGCTCCAGCTCGCGCCGGCCGCGCCAGGCCCGGCGGGCCTGGAGGTCCATCCGCAGGCCGGCCGCCTCGACCTGCCGGTCGGAGATCTGGGGCTCCCGGCCGGGCTCGGCGGCGACACCGCCGCCGACGCCGCCACCGCTGCCGCTGCCGCTGCCGCCACCGATGCTGCCGCCGCCGGTGGTCACGGGCGAGGTCCGGCGCAGCAGCGCCCGCAGCCGGGCGAAGACCTCCTCGACGTCGAAGGGCTTGACGACGTAGTCGTCGGCGCCGGCGTCCAGTCCCGCGATCCGGTCGGCGGTCTCCACCAGCGCGGTCAGCATGAGGATCGGGGTACGGTCCCCCTCCGCCCGCAGCACGCGGCAGACCTGGAGGCCGTCGATGCCGGGCATCATCACGTCCAGGACGAGGACGTCGGGGCTGGTGCGGTGGGCGTGCGCCAGGGCCTCCACACCGTCCGCGACCGCCGTCACCTCATAACCCTCCAGGGTGAGGGCCCGCTCCAGGGCGTGGCGGATGGCGCGGTCGTCTTCGGCGAGCAGCACAGTCTGGGGCACCTCCCCAGTCTGCCAAGGCCTCCGGCGGTTCTGCCGGGGTGAGTGGGCCTACGATCACCCTTTTTACCTGCCTCTCACCGTCACAGAAGCAACCGGACGCCGCGATCCGGGTGACGGACCGTGGTCGTTCGGCCGCGGCTGCGTGGGGGTCGCTCGCGCAGTTCCCCGCGCCCCTGACGGGGCGCTGTCGGCGCGTCGGCTCATGGTCGCGGGTGAGTGAGGGCCGGGTTTCGGCCGCGGGTGCGTGGGGGCTGCTCGCGCAGTTCCCCGCGCCCCTGGCGGGGCGCTGTCGGCGCATCCTGCTTCGTAGCCGCGGGTTTGTGAGGGCCGGGTTTCGGCCGCGGGTACGTGGGGGCTGCTCGCACAGTTCCCCGCGCCCCTGACGGGGCGCTGTCGGCGCATCCTGCTTCGTAGCCGCGGGTTTGTGAGGGCCGGGTTTCGGCCGCGGGTGCGTGGGGGCTGCTCGCGCAGTTCCCCGCGCCCCTGGCGGGGCGCTGTCGGCGCATCCTGCTTCGTAGCCGCGGGTTTGTGAGGGCCGGGTTTCGGCCGCGGGTACGTGGGGGCTGCTCGCACAGTTCCCCGCGCCCCTGACGGGGCGCTGTCGGCGCATCCTGCTTCGTAGCCGCGGGTTTGTGAGGGCCGGGTTTCGGCCGCGGGTGCGTGGGGGCTGCTCGCGCAGTTCCCCGCGCCCCTGGCGGGGCGCTGTCGGCGGTGTGGTTGCCCGGGTGTGGGCAGGCTTGGGGTTCGGCGGTGCGGGTGGGGGCGGTGGCAGTGTGCGGGTGCCGGGGGGCGTCGGCGCCCCCCGGCCCGGCTCAGCCGGCCGCGAGCCTCGCCAGTTGTTCTGCGAACGGCACGACCGGCAGCACCTCGGGCTGCTCGGGCACGCTCCGGCGAAGGCCCTGCATCAGCGCCGCCAGTTCCCCGGCCGCCCGCTCGATCCGGCCCTCCAGCCCCTCCGCGCCCCAGTCCTCCGAGGCCGCGTAGACGCCGGTCGGCACGACCACCGCCCGCAGGTACGCGAACATCGGCCGCAGCGCGTGCTCCAGCACCAGCGAGTGCCGTGCCGTACCCCCGGTCGCCGCGATCAGCACCGGCTTGCCCGCCAGCGCGTCCTTGTCGAGCACGTCGAAGAACGACTTGAACAGCCCGCTGTAGGACGCCGTGAACACCGGCGTCACGGCGATCACGCCGTCCGCCCCGCTCACCGCCTCCTGCGCGGCCGCCAGGTTCCGCCCCGGGAACCCGTTGGTGAAGTTGTGCGCGATCTCGACCGCGAGGTCGCGCAGCTCCACCACCTCGACCTCGACCGGGGTCCCGGCCTGCCGGCCGACCGCCGCGGCCAGCCGGTCCGCCAGCAGCCGCGTGGACGACGGCACGCTCAGCCCCGCCGACACGACGACGAGCTTCATACCCCGGCCTCCTTCTTGTCCGTAGCTTCCTGCGAGGCTTCCTCCGAAGCCTTCCCGGCCGCCGCGGCGGCCAGCAGCGAGGCGTGCGTCGGCGCCTCCGGGACGTCCGCCGGACGGCCCTTCGCGAACTCCTTGCGCAGCACCGGCACGACCTCCTCGCCGAGCATGTCGAGCTGCTCCAGGACCGTCTTCAGCGGCAGCCCCGCGTGGTCCATCAGGAACAGCTGGCGCTGGTAGTCACCCGCGTACTCGCGGAAGCCCAGCGTCTTCTCGATCACCTGCTGCGGCGAACCGACCGTCAGCGGCGTCTGGTCCGTGAAGTCCTCCAGGGACGGCCCGTGCCCGTAGACCGGGGCGTTGTCGAAGTACGGCCGGAACTCGCGCACCGCGTCCTGCGAGTTCTTCCGCATGAACACCTGGCCGCCGAGCCCGACGATCGCCTGCTCGGGCGTGCCGTGCCCGTAGTGCGCGTACCGCTTCCGGTAGAACTCGACCATCCGCTTGGTGTGGTCGGCGGGCCAGAAGATGTTGTTGTGGAAGAAGCCGTCACCGTAGTAGGCGGCCTGCTCCGCTATCTCGGGCGAGCGGATCGAGCCGTGCCAGACGAACGGCGGTACGTCGTCCATCGGCCGCGGGGTGGAGGTGAAGCCCTGCAGCGGTGTGCGGAACTTGCCCTCCCAGTCGACGACGTCCTCGCGCCACAGCCGGCGCAGCAGGGCGTAGTTCTCGATGGCGAGGTTGATGCCCTCGCGGATGTCCTGCCCGAACCAGGGGTAGACCGGCCCGGTGTTGCCGCGGCCCATCATCAGGTCCACCCGGCCGTCGGCCAGGTGCTGGAGCATCGCGTAGTCCTCGGCGATCTTCACCGGGTCGTTGGTGGTGATGAGGGTGGTGGAGGTGGAGAGGATCAGCTTCTCCGTCTGCGCGGCGACGTAACCGAGCATCGTGGTCGGCGACGACGGCACGAACGGCGGGTTGTGGTGCTCACCCGTCGCGAACACGTCCAGACCGACCTCCTCGGCCTTCAGCGCGATCGCGACCATCGCCTTGATGCGCTCCCGCTCGCTCGGCGTCCGGCCCGTGGTGGGGTCCGGCGTGACGTCGCCGACCGTGAAGATCCCGAACTGCATGCTCGCTCACCCTCCAGGTTGTTTACGATTCAACTATACCCGCAGAACGAGACCACACCGCCACCTATTCCCACGCCCGCCGACGCGACCGGCGTACCCACCCGCTCCGGAGGGCGCGGCCACCGCGTCACCCCGGACGTCGGCCCTGCCCCGGAGGGGGCCGGTACGGTCGCCGCCGGTACCGGCGGCGACCGCTCAGCGCGCCGCCTGGAAGGCCCGGCCCGCCGCGGTGGCCGCCGTACCGCTCGTGAACAGCCCGCTGCTCGGCTTCGCCGGGTCCGCGCCGAGCCCGAACCACGCGTACCGCTGCACGTACGGCAGCGCGTCGAGCGCCTTCGTGGACGCGGTGACGAAGTCCGCCTGCTGCTGCGCCGACGGGAACCGGGTCCCCTGCGAGAAGTCGATCAGCGCGTACTCCGTCAGCCAGATCGGCTTGTGGTAGCGCGCGTACACCGCCGCCAGGTACGAGGTCAGCTGCTGCACCGCCTGCGGGGTGCGGAAGTCACCGCCGTACCAGTGCAGGGTGATGAAGTCGACCCGGTACCCCTTCGCCTTCGCCCCGGACATGAACCGGTCCAGCCAGCCGCCGGCCGTGTCCCCGCCGTACGCCACCGCCGGGCTGCCCAGCACCTTGCCCGCCGCCATCAGCTTCGGCCACAGCCCGAGCGCCTGATCGACCGTCATGTTCGACTGCTGCGCCATGTCGGGCTCGTTGAAGCCCAGCAGGTACGGCCCCGCCGCCCGCGCCTGCGCCAGCGCCGAGGCGGTGACGGACGCACCGCCCCAGATCATCGGCACGAAGGAGGCCGCGGACGGCGTCGTCACGCCCTGGTGCTGGGTGTTCCAGGTGTAGTACCAGCTCGCCCCGCTCGCGGCGAGCGCCTGGCTCACGCCGTTGAACGTCCAGACCCCGACGCCCTTCTTCGCGCCGGAGACCACCGGCACCGCAGCCGCGGCGTGCTTCGAGGGGGACGGGTCGGCGGACGCCTTCGGGGAGGCGCTGCGGCTGGGGGAGGGCGAGGGGGACGCGGAGTGCGTCGGGCCCGGGCTCCGGCTCGGGGACGCGACGGCCACCGGCGTCGGCGGCGGGGCGGTGTCCGCGGCCGGGGCGGACGGGCCCGCCGTCATCCGGGCCGCGACCAGGGCGACCGCCACGACGACCGCGACCGCCGCCGAACCGCCCACGACCGCCTGCCTGCCCGCGAGGTGCCGGCCGGCCCGCTTGACCGCCCGCCGGCCCGCACGCCCGTGCCGCCCCCGCGGCGACCGGCCCCCACCACCGGCATCGGCGGCCCCGGTCGCATGGGACCCGGTGAGGTGGGACGCACCGGCACGGGCCCCGGTGACATGGGCCACCACCCGCGCCGGGTCGAGGCCCGCCGGCACGGCCACCAGCGGCAGACCGCTCAGCAGCCGGTCCATCGGCAGCAGCCCCCGCTCCAGGCCCGCGCACACCCCGCAGCCGCGTATGTGACGCCCGAACCGCTTGCGCCACAACGGGCTCGGCGTGCCGTCCCACGGCGCGGCGATCCCGTCCAGCTCGGCGCAGCGCGGGTCCGCCGTCAGCCCCCGCACCACCCCCCGCGAGACCTCCATCTGCCTCTTCATCCGCTGCACCCGCACCGCCGCATGCCGGTCCGACAGCCCCAGCGCACCGGCGAGTTCGGCACGCTCCAGGTCGCCGGTCTCCTCCAGCCACCACAGGGACAGCAGCTCCTGGTCGTCCGGGTCGAGCCAGCGCGTCGCCTCCGCGACCTCGCGGCGCTGCTCGGTCAGGCCCAGCCGCAGGATGGTCAGCCCGGCGAAGTCGAGCGCCGGGTCGGTGATCGTCTCCGCGTCGTCCAGGTGCGCCCGGCGGTCCCGGTCCGCGGCCCGCGACTGCTCCCGGTCGCGCACCTGCCGGATCGTGATGGCGACGAGCCACGACCGGAACGCGGACGGGTCCCGCAGCTTCTCCAGCCCCCGCACCATGCGCAACAGCGTCTCCTGAACGACGTCGTCGACGTCGGCATGACCGTTCAGGGCCCGGCCGACGATGTTGTAGACCAGCGGCAGACACGCGGTCACCAGGTGTTCCAGGGCCGCTCTGTCCCCCGCACGGGCGGCCGTCACCACGCCGGGGTCGGGTCCGCTCCGATGGTTCTGGGTCATGTGGGTCTGTTCCTCCGCGCAGAGTCCGGCTGTCGGAACGGAGACCCCGCGCGGGACGTGGGGACAACAGAAAACCGGCGAGTCGGCTTCGCGATTTGTGTTGTACGGCCCCCACCGAGGAGGTCACCGAAGGGCAGGCACACATCAGGTACCGCCCGAGGAAGGCACCAGGATGGCACGAGGACGCAGGAGACACGGCGCGAGACCACCGCGACGCCGCTGGTGGTACGCCGGCGCGGCCGCCCTCGCGACGGCCGCCACCGTGATCGTCACCTACGGCATGTGGACACCGGCCGGAACCCCCACCGCGCACCCGGACCGCCGCCCGGCCGCCGCCCTCCCCACGGGCCCGTCGGACACCGCGCTCGCCTCCTCCTCACCTTCGTCGTCACCTTCGTCGTCACCGTCGCCGTCACCGAGCCACCGCCCGTCCCCCTCCGCGTCGACCCACCCCGGGCCGTCGGCATCGGCGAAGACCCCGGCCGCCCCCGCCACCACCGTCCGGGCCGGACAGCCCACCGCCGCCCCCGCCGGCCAACGCCTGATCACCGTCGTCAACAGGACCCGGCAGACGGTGTGGGCGGTCGTCACCAACACCGCCGTCTACCCGGCCGGCCGCAGACTCGCCCCCGGCCAGAGCCTCTCGGTGACCGTCGCCGACAACTGGGGCGGCCGTATCTGGGGCCGTACCGGATGCACCGGCACGGCCGCGGGCGTCTGCGCCTCCGGCGACTGCACCAGTGTCTGCAGCGGCGGCAACCCGCCCACCACCCTCGGCGAGTTCACCTTCGACGCCTACGCGGGCATGGACTTCTACGACGTGAGCATGGTCGACGGTGCCAACCTGCCCATGTACATCAACGTCTCCCACACCACGACCACCGACCCGGTCAGCGCCTCCGGCTGCTACCGGGGCACCTGCACCACGGACGTCGACTGCCCCAAGGCCATGCAGGCCCTCTCCGGCGGCACGGAGACCGGCTGCAAGCCGCCCTGCGCGGCGTTCGGCGGCGACACCTACTGCTGCCGCGGCGCCTGGGCGGGCCGCGAGAACTGCGTCCCCGCCAAGTGGCCGGTGGACTACACCCAGGTCTTCAAGCGGGCAGCGCCCTACGCCTACTCCTACGCCTTCGACGATGGGGCGACCATGCCCTGCAAGGGCGCCTGCTACTACCGGGTGACCTTCGGGACGACGGCCGACTCCACCTGAGCGGCGCGGCCGGGGGCGGTCGGCCGTTCACCCGGACGGCCCGCGCACGGGGACACGCCGACGGGTCTCCTCGACGCTGGAATCCCGGGCGTCGTCCGACGCTCCCGCCCCCGAAGGACCGGCATGCACATATCCCGCTCCTCCCACCCCTCCCGCACGTCCGGCAAGCCCCGCCGCACCGCGCAGGCCGCCCGCTGGGGCGCCGCACTGCTGGCGCTGTCGGGCACCACCTCCGTCCTGGTCCCGGTGACGGCCCAGGCCGGCGGTCCGGCCGGCGACCCAGGCCGGGAGAAGCCCACCATCGTGCTCCTGCACGGCGCCTTCGCCGACGCGTCGAGCTGGGACGGCGTCGTGCAGCGGCTCCAGCAGAACGGCTACACCGTGGCCGCACCAGCCAACCCGCTGCGCGGCGTCGCCCAGGACTCGGCCTACCTCGCGAGCTTCCTGAAATCCATCACGGGACCGATCATCCTGGTCGGCCACTCCTACGCCGGGGAGGTGATCTCGCAGGCCGCCGTCGGAAACGACAACGTCAAGGCCCTCGTCTACATCAACGCGATCATGCCCGACAAGGGAGAGTCGCAGGCCACCCTCGCCGCGAAGTTCGCCCCCGCGCCCCTCACCAAGGCCCTCAAGGCGGTGCCCTTCCAGGCCGGTGCCGGCACCGCCGGCACGGACCTGTACATCCAGCCGGACAAGCTGCGCCAGGTCTTCGCCGCGGACCTGCCCACCAGCCGGACCACCGTCATGGCAGCCACCCAGCGCCCGGTCGCGATGTCGGCGTTCACCGACAAGCTCACCGGCGCCGCCTGGCGCACCAAGCCCGTGTACGCCCTCGTCGGCAGGCAGGACATGGCGATCAACCCGGCCCTGGAGCTGTTCGAGGCGAAACGCGCGCATGCCCGGAGGACGGTGGAGATCAACTCCTCGCACGTGTCCCTCATCTCCCACCCGCAGGCGGTCAAGGACCTGATCACCGAGGCCGCCGAGGACTACATGTGGAAGTAGGCCGTCGCGCCTAGGGCCGCTCGTACGTGCCGTACATCGTCGCCCGCGCGAGCGCGTGGCCGAACAGGAGGAAGTCGAGGTAGGCGGGGGTCGTCGACTCCGACACCGCCAGCTCCTCGGCGTCGACGGCGTGCACCACGAGGAAGTAGCGGTCCGGGCCGTTGCCCGGCGGCGTCGCCGGGCCGAGGTACCTGCGGTAGCCGGCGTCGTTGACCAGCGTCACCGCCGCGCCGGGCAGCGGCCCACCGTCTCCGGCACCGGCGGGCAGGCCGGTCACGGAGGCGGGCAGGTTGGCCACCGCCCAGTGCCAGAACCCCGAGGCGGTGGGCACGTCGGGGTCGAACATCGCCACCGTGAAACTCCGCGTCCCGGCGGGAAACCCGGACCAGCTCAGCTGCGGCGAGATGTCCTCCCCGCCCGCACCGAGAATGCCGCTCACCTGCTCCCGGGCCAGTTCCCCGCCATCGGCAACGGATTCCGAGGCCACCGAGAAGACCCTGATCGGCGGCAGGAAATCATAGGGACCATAGGGTCTGATCATGGCAGTCCCTCGACATCGCGGGCGCCGGCATCACGCTCACCCGAAGACGATGACCTGGCGTCCGACGACGTCACCGTGGCCCAGGGCGTCCAGGTTCTCGTTGATGTCCTCCAGCGCGACCTTGGTCACGTTGTGCTTGACGAGGCCGGCCTCGGCGAGCGACAGGACCTCGACGAGGTCCAGGTGGTTGCCCCAGAACGACCCGAGGTAGGACAGCTCGGTGCCCACGAACGGGAACTGCCGGTGCTCGACGCGCTGGCTCATCAGGCCGACGGCCACGAGCGCGCCCTCGGGGCCCAGCAGGTCGAAGCCCATGGAGATGGACGGCTCACTGCCGACGCAGTCCAGGATGGCGTCGATCGTCCGGCGGCCGGTCAGTCTCTCCAGCTCGTCCTGGATGGCCTCCGTGGACCTGTTGCGCACGTTGATCCCGTGGTCCGCGCCGTTCTCCCTCGCCACGTCCAGCTTGCTGTCGGTGCGCGCCAGTGCCACCACGGTCGCACCGCCGCCGAGCAGCTTCGCGTACTGGATCGCATAGCTGCCGAGCCCGCCGATGCCCGTGACCGCGACGGTCCGCCCGGGACCGAGCTTGCCCGCGTCCCGGAGCTTGCGCATCCCCCGGTACGGGGTCATGCCCGCGTCGGTCATCGGGGCGAGGAGCTCCGGCGCCCGCGCCGCCTCCTCCGAGACCGGGATCGCGTGCCGGCACTCCACGGCCATGTACTCGGCGAACCCGCCCGGCGGACCGAACCCCACCCACCGGCCGTCACCGCTGCACAGCTGTTCGTTGCCCTCCCGGCACTGCCGGCACGTGCCGTCCCCCCAGCTGGGGTTCACCACGACCATGTCGCCCTCCGAGTAGCCCACCGTCGCGGGCACCCCGGTGCCGAGTCCCGCCACCCGGCCCGTGACCTCGTGGCCCGGGATGTAGGGCAGGTCGACCGGGAACGGCCCCTCGAAGTAACCGTTGAGGAGCTGGTAGTCGCTGCGGCACATACCGGTCGCGGCAACCTTCAGGAGGATCTCTTCCGGCCCGGGCTCGGGCATCGGGACCTCTTCGACCCGGAGCGGTTCCTTGTATCCGTGCATCCGGGCCGCCCGCATCTGCGTCATGGCTGTCTCACTCTCGCCGACCAGCACAAAAGCGGCTCGGTGCGTGCGGCACGGGCAGGAAACGGGTCCCGGCGCCGGTCACCGCGGCCGCCGCTTCGGACCCCACCATGGTCGCGCGCCCGCGCCTGCCACGCATCCGGTGCCGCCGCATTCACTGGTGGTGCAAATGGGTGAATTGCTGGACTTGTCGGCCCGCCATACGTTGGATCCATGGCTATCGCAACGACGAGTCCGGTGACCGGTGAGGTCCTCAGGAGGTTCGACGAACTGACCCCCGAGGAACTCGAGGACAAGCTCGCCCGGGCAGCGGCCGCGGCCGCCTCGTACCGGCTGACGAGCGTCGAGGAGCGGGCGGAGTGGCTGCAGCACGCCGCGGACCGCCTGGAGAAGGAGGTCGAGAGCGTCAGCGAAATGATCACCACCGAGATGGGCAAGACCTTCCGGGCGGCGGAGCAGGAAGTGGTCAAGTGCGTCCACGGGCTGCGCTATTACGCCAACGAGGGGCCCGCGTTCCTGCGGGACCTGGAGGGCGACGGCGAACGCGTGGGCGCGCGGCAGACGTTCGTCACGTACCAGCCGATCGGTGTCGTCCTCGCGGTGATGCCCTGGAACCTGCCGCTGTGGCAGGCCATGCGGTTCGCCGCGCCCGCGCTCACGGCGGGCAACGTGGGCCTGCTCAAGCACGCCTCGAACGTGCCGCAGTGCGCGCTCTTCCTGGAGGACCTCTTCCGCGAGGCGGGCTTCCCCGACGACGTGTTCCAGACCCTCCTGATCTCCTCGGGGCGGGTGGAACAGGTGCTGCGCGACCCGCGGGTGGCCGCCGCGACCCTGACCGGCAGCGAACCGGCCGGACGCTCGGTGGCCGCCATCGCCGGCGACGAGATCAAGAAGGTGGTCCTCGAACTCGGCGGCTCCGACCCCTTCATCGTCATGCCCTCCACCGACCTGGACCGGGCCACCGACGTCGCGGTCCGGGCGCGGACCCTGAACAACGGCCAGTCCTGCATCAACGGCAAGCGCTTCTACGTGCACGAGGCCATCGGGGACGCGTTCATCGAGATGTTCGTCGCCAAGATGGGCGCACTGGTGGTCGGCGACCCGATGGACGCGGGCACCGACGTCGGACCGCTGGCCACCGAGTCCGGCCGGCAGGACGTGGAAGCCTACGTCGAGGACGCCGTCGCCAAGGGCGCGACCGTCCTGGTCGGCGGCGAACGCCCCGACGGGCCCGGCTGGTTCTACCCGCCCACCGTCCTGACCGGCATCACCCCGCGGATGCGGATGTACCACGAGGAGGTCTTCGGCCCGGTGGCCCAGGTCTGGACGGTCTCCTCCCTGGAGGAGGCCCTTCGGGAGGCGAACGGCCACCCCTACGGCCTCGGCTCGAACCTGTGGAGCGAGGACGAGGCCGAACGCGAGCTGTTCGTCCGCGACATCCAGTCCGGCATGGCCTTCGTCAACGGCAACACCACCAGCTACCCCGAGATCCCCTTCGGGGGCGTCAAACGCAGCGGCTACGGACGCGAGTTGTCCGACCTCGGCATGCGGGAGTTCATGAACGCCAAGACCGTCTGGATCGGGCAGGACACCGCCTGACCGGACGGCCGGGACAGCAGCGACAGCCGGAAGCACCCGGTCCGCCACGTGGGCCCCGTCCGCCGCGTCGGCCGCGGCGCCGCGGCTCAGAACGCGTACGGATCCCCCGTCGCCAGCACCAGCACCCGCTGCTCGTCGTTCGTACGGTCCTGGTCCACCGCACCCCCGCCCCACGCCACGTCCACCGCCAGCGTCACCTCCGCCGGCCGCTCCCGCAGCCGTACCGGCACCACCAGCTCCTCCCCCGGCACCTCGACCGCCAGCGGCCCGGTCTCGCACACCACCTCCCGGTCACCGGTGCGCGCGCACCCGCCCGGCAGCTGCTGCGAGTCGGCCAGCGGCGCCGACGAGACCAGCCGCACACTGGCCCCGGTCACACCGTCCGGCCCGTGGTTGCGCGGAGTGACCCGGACCTCCACCAGGTCCCCGCCCAGCACCGCGGACCCGTGCACCTCCAGATCCGCGCTCCCGGCCCAGGCGGCACCAGCGCCCCCCACGACCAGCACACCCACCGCCAACGCCACCGCACCGGCCACCACCGGCCCACCACGACGCATCGCCATGCCACCCGTCCCGTCCGACTCCGGCATCCGTAACCCTGCTCTCGTACGGATGTATGCCACCCGGACCCCGCCGCAGGCGCCCCCCATCAGGTGACACCCGCCGGACGTGGCACGCTGCACGCATGCTCATCCTCCGCTCCGCCGCCCTGTTCGTCGTCGCCGCGTTCTTCGAGATCGGCGGCGCCTGGCTGGTCTGGCAGGGCGTACGCGAGCACCGCGGCTGGCTCTGGATCGCCGGCGGCATCCTGTCCCTCGGCGCCTACGGCTTCGTCGCCACCTTCCAGCCGGACGCCCACTTCGGCCGCATCCTCGCCGCCTACGGCGGCATCTTCGTCGCGGGGTCGATCCTGTGGGGCGTCGTCGCCGACGGCTACCGCCCGGACCGCTGGGACCTCACGGGCGCGGCGATCTGCCTGGCGGGAATGGCAGTGATCATGTGGGCACCCAGGAACTGACCGCCGGACGCACCACCCGGGGCGCGGACCGCACCGACACACGGCTCCGCCGGGTGGACGCGCTCGGCCCGCACCGGCCCGCGGCCGACGGATCACCGCACATATCCTTGCCACGACACACCCGTACGCCCGACCCACCCTGCTGAGGAGTACCCCCATGGCCCCGTCCCGCATCGCGGTCGTCACCGGCGCCAGCAGCGGCATCGGCGCCGCCACCGCCCGCCGGCTCGCCGAGGCCGGCTACCGCGTCGTCCTCACCGCCCGCCGGGAGGACCGCATCGAGGCCCTGGCCAAGGAGATCAACGACGCCGGCCACCAGGCCACCGCCTACCCCCTCGACGTGACGGACCGCGCGGCCGTGGACGAGTTCGCCACCGCGTTCCAGGCGGTCGCCGTCCTCGTCAACAACGCCGGCGGGGCCCTCGGCGCCGACCCGGTCGCCACCGGCGATCCGGCCGACTGGCGCACGATGTACGAGACGAACGTCATCGGCACCCTGAACCTCACCCAGGCCCTGCTCCCCAAGCTGGAGGCGAGCGGCGACGGCACGGTGGTCGTCGTCTCCTCCACCGCCGGCCACGCCACCTACGAGGGCGGCGCCGGCTACGTCGCCGCCAAGCACGGCGCCCACGTCCTCGCCGAGACCCTCCGCCTGGAGATCGTCGGCAGACCGGTCCGGGTCATCGAGATCGCCCCCGGCATGGTGAAGACGGACGAGTTCGCCCTGACCCGCTTCGGCGGCGACGCGGAGAAGGCGGAGAAGGTCTACCAGGGCGTCGCCGAGCCCCTCACCGCGGACGACGTCGCCGACACCATCACCTGGACGGTGACCCGTCCCAGCCATGTCAACATCGACCTCCTCGTCGTCCGCCCCCGCGCCCAGGCCTCCAACACCAAGGTCCACCGGGACCTGTGATGCCGACCGAGGACGACCGCGCGGCGGCCCTGGAAAGGCAACGGGAAAAGGGCCGCCTGGAACAGGAGACGAAGAACGAACGCCAGGTCTGGTACTTCCTCGCCTACTTCCTCTTCGGCATCCACGTCATCGCCTTCGTAATGATCTACGCGGTCCGGCACGCGAAGTGACCGGCAGGTAACCCTTACGGGCGAACCTCACCGTTCACCCGATCATCACGCGAACGCCCGTCCTAGGCTCGCATCACACGATCATTTCGACGGCCCTCGGCGGGGATGCAGCCCAGCCGTGGGCCTCGCCAGCATGGAAGTGGAGCTTCCTGTGGCTGATTGCGAGCCTGACGCGCGCCGGTTCATGGACCTCACAGCGCCCGATTACGCATACATGTTCGGGTTTCTGCAGACAGACGGTCACCTGTCGAAGGGGGCGGGCCAGAAAGGGCGCCTGGTTGTGGAGATCAGCGCCCGCGACTCCCTCACCACGGCCAGCTGCTCCATCGCGTCGTACCTGGCCGACTACGGACTGGACGTGACTGGGGTCGCGCGCAACCCGAAGCGCAACGCACGCGACGACGTCTACAACGTGCTTTACATGATGGAGCGGGCTCAGCGCCTGGCGGCCGACCTGTACTACCCGGGCTGCCTGGCCTTGGAACGCAAGCGCACGGCAGCTGAATCGCCGTCGGGCTGGGTGCGCCCCCCGGGCATGAGGTCCGCGTACACCGCTCGCCGCTGGTCGGAAACCGAGGACCAGATCCTGCTGGAACTCAGCAGCCCCGCGGCAGCGGCGGACGTGCTCGGCGGGACGACCGCGAGCTGCAGTCTCCGCCTCTGGCGTCTGCGTAACCGGACCACTTCCCCAGGCAGTCATCGGTGACCGGGTGAACGGGGGCACCGGTTTCACCCGGTGCCCTTCGCATCAGCCCTTCACGCAGATGAACTGCTTCAGCTTCGCCACGATCTCCACGAGGTCCCGCTGCTGTTCCATGACTTGGTCGATGTTCTTGTAAGCGCCCGGAATCTCGTCCAGCACTCCGGAGTCCTTGCGGCACTCCACACCCCGCGTCTGCTCCTCCAGGTCCTTCGTCGTGAAGCGCCGCTTCGCCGCGTTACGGCTCATACGCCGTCCTGCTCCATGAGACGCCGAGTTGAACGCCTTCTCGTTCCCGAGCCCCTTCACGATGTACGAGCTGGTACCCATGGAGCCCGGGATGATCCCGAACTCACCGGAGCCCGCCCGGATCGCGCCCTTTCGGGTCACCAGCAGGTCCATGCCCTCGTACCGCTCCTCCGCCACGTAGTTGTGGTGGCAGGAGATCTCCGTTTCGAAGACCGGCTTGGCCTTCTTGAACTCCTTGCGGATCACGCCCTTCAGGAGCGCCATCATCAGCGTCCGGTTGTACTTCGCGTACTCCTGCGCCCAGTAGAGGTCGTTTCTGTAGGCCGCCATCTGGGGGGTGTCCGCGACGAAGACGGCGAGATCGCGGTCGACCAGGCCCTGGTTGTGCGGAAGCTTCTGGGCCACGCCGATGTGATGCTCGGCGAGTTCCTTGCCGATGTTCCGGGAACCGGAGTGCAGCATGAGCCAGACCGAATCCGACTGATCAAGACACAATTCGATCATATGGTTGCCGCTGCCCAGGGTCCCCATCTGCTGATGCGCCCGCTCCTGACGGAATTTGACCGCCTCCGCGACCCCGTCGAACCGCCCCCAGAACTCACCCCACCCGGCCGTCGTCAGCCCGTGGAAGTCCCCCGGCTCGACCGGGTCCGCGTGCATCCCCCGCCCCACCGGAATCGCCTGCTCGATCCTCGAGCGCAGCCGGGACAGGTCACCCGGCAGGTCGTTCGCCGTGAGGGAGGTCTTCACCGCGGACATGCCGCAGCCGATGTCCACCCCGACCGCCGCCGGGCACACCGCGTCCCGCATCGCGATGACGGACCCGACCGTCGCACCCTTCCCGTAGTGGACGTCCGGCATCACCGCCAGGCCCTTGATCCACGGCAGGGTCGCGACGTTGCGCAGCTGCTGGAGCGCGACGTCCTCGACGGTCGCCGGGTCGGTCCACATCCGGATGGGTACCTTCGCGCCCGGCACCTCCACGTACGACATGTCTTCCTCATTCCCCCACGGACAGCACATCAAAAAGAACAAAAAGCCTAATTTCAACAAAACGCAAATGCGGCGCCAGAGGCCCGGAAACCAGACACAGGACCGGCGTTCACGGCAGTGCGTGCGATAGACATTGTCTCCAGGGGGCGCCCCGCTGCGGCAAGCGATTAACCAGCGGGGACACTGGAGCAGGACCGAGCGGACCAGTGAACGGAAGGAGCCTGACCGTGCAGCGGAAGGCGTACGTAACCGGCATCGCCGCCCTTCTCGCGGCCCTGCTGGCCGGCTGCACGAGCGGTTCCAGCGGTGGCGACGACACGAGCGACAAGAACGCGGACACCAGCACCTCCACCGTCGCCGCCCAGCCCGGCAAGTACCGCACCCTCCCGGAGGCCTGCGGCGCGGTCAGCCACGACACCCTCGACTCGCTGCTGCCGGGCATCGCCCAGATCACCGACGTCGACCAGCGCGACAAGGCGTACGCGGGCGACGCGGCGCTCACCTACGACACCGACCGCAAGGTCGGCTGCCGCTGGAAGATCGAGTCCACCGACGCCACGGACCGGCTGTCCGTCGATTTCGAGCGCGTGGTGTCGTACGACAACGCGGTCAGCGACGACAGCGAGGCGCAGACGATCTACACGCAGCTGGAGACGGCGGCGGACATCCCCGAGTCCGCGCCGCCGAGCCCGGCCGAGACGGAATCACCGTCGCCGTCGGCGTCGGACTCCCCGTCCGCGACCGCGTCGTCGACCACGTCGCCGTCCGGGTCGCCGTCCGGGTCGCCGTCCGGGTCGCCGTCCGGATCCGCCGACCCGTCCTCCTCGGCTTCCGCCACCCCGGCCGGTCTCCAGCCGCGCACCCTCTCCGATCTCGGCGACGAGGCGTATCTCGACGACCAGCTCAGCGGCTCGGGTTCGACGGCCGAACAGCGGACGGTGACTGTGGTGTTCCGCACGTCGAACGTCGTCGTGACCATCGTGTACGAGGAGCAGCCGATGGCCACCGGGACCGTGCCGGACAGCAAGGAAATGCAGGACAGGGCGCAGAATCTGGCCGGGCAGCTGGCCGAGGCACTCAACGGCTGAGGGCTTCGGCACACCCTCTGCTCCCCGCCCGCAAAGGGCGTGAACCGGAACCGCACAGCTTCCTCACCGCGTACCGTGGCCCCTCGGACCCGATCCGACCGCAGGAACCCCGAACGTGTGAGTGAAGGAACCATGCAGCGAGTAGCAGTCCAGTCAGACGACCAGCGTGCCCGGAGCGGGCGGAAGGCACAGCGGCGGGCAGGGCGCCTGCGCCGCGGTCTCGTCTGCGCGGCCGCCGTCCCCGCCGTGGCGCTGTTCGCGACGGCCTGCTCCTCGGACTCGGACGCCGCCGCGCAGGGGACTGGCGGGAGTTCGGACTCCGCCGCCGGGACGGCCGACGCCGGCGGCTCCTCGACGGCGTCGCCGGGCGTTCAGGCCGCGAAGTACGCGAAGCTGCCGAAGCCGTGTGCGGTGCTCTCGAAGGAGACGCTCACCTCGCTGGTACCGAAGGGCGTCAAGTCGGGCAAGGAGGGCACGTCGGACGACGTGGCCACGCGGGGCAGCTGCTCGTGGAGCAGCCTGGACAGCAACGGCGTGAAGGGCTCGCAGTTCCGCTGGCTCAACATCTCCTTCCTGCGCTTCGACTCGGACGCCGGCCGGGGTTCGGGCGAGAAGCAGGCGGAGGCGTACTACGCGAGCCAGGTGCAGGGTGCCCAGTCGGTGGCGGGTGCCAAGAACACCAAGTCGGTGCCGGTGACCGGGGCCGGGGACCAGGCGACGGCGGTGCGCTACGACCTGAAGAAGAAGGAGGGCGCCTTCAAGCAGCAGACGGTCGTGGCCCGGGCCGCGAACGTCGTCGTCACCCTCGACTACAACGGTGCGGGTCTGGCGGGCGGGAAGGCGCCGGACGCGGACGCTCTGACGAAGGTGGCGGAGAAGGCGGCCGCGGAGGCGGTGGCGTCGGTGGCGACGGCCAACGGCGCTGCTCCCGCACCGAGTTCACCTGCGCCGACACCCTCGAAGTCGGCCTCCGAGTCGGCCTCCAAGTCGGCCTCGCCGTCCGCCTCGCCTTCCAAGTCGCCGGCGAAGAAGAGCTGACCGGTCACACGTACGCCGCACTGATGTGCCACCCTGTTGCGCGCAACAACTGGCAAGGGGAGGGGAGTACCGGTGGCCGCGCCCATACAGCTGACTCGGATGCACCGCGTTCTCATCGGTGTGGTCGTGACCGGCGCGATGATCATCGCCGGCATCGGCTTCGCCGGCTCGTACGCGGCCGTCCGTGAGCTGGCCATCAAGAAGGGCTTCGGGAACTTCGCCTATGTGTTCCCGATCGGCATCGACGCGGGCATCTGCGTCCTGCTCGCCCTTGACCTGCTGCTGACCTGGATCCGCATCCCCTTCCCGCTGCTGCGGCAGACGGCCTGGCTGCTGACCGTCGCGACGATCGCCTTCAACGGCGCGGCGGCCTGGCCGGACCCGCTGGGTGTGGGCATGCACGCGGTGATCCCGATCCTGTTCGTGGTCGCCGTCGAGGCCGCCCGGCACGCGATCGGCCGGATCGCGGACATCACGGCGGACAAGCACATGGAGGGGGTGCGGCTCACCCGCTGGCTGCTCTCCCCGGTGCCGACCTTCCTGCTGTGGCGACGGATGAAGCTGTGGGAGCTGCGCTCCTACGACCAGGTCATCAAGCTGGAGCAGGAACGTCTCGTCTACCAGGCGAGGCTCCGGTCCCGCTTCGGCCGGGCCTGGCGCAGGAAGGCTCCCGTGGAGTCCCTGATGCCCCTGCGGCTGGCCAAGTACGGCGTCCCGCTGGCGGACACGGCCCCGGACGGCCTGGCGGCCGCGGGCATCGACCTCCCGGCGCTGCTGCCGGCTGCCGAGTCGGCTGCGGGCGCCCGTGCCGCCGGGGCGGTGCCCGCCCCCCAACAGGCGGCGCCTTCCGGCGGGCAGCGCCCGGAGCTGGTCCCCGGTCCCCGCCAGGAGCAGCCTGTGTACGCCTCCGAACCGGAGCCGTCGCAGCCCGACCCGGAGGTCAACCCCTGGCTGCACGCCAGGAACCCGCAGCAGATCGAGTACCACGGGGACTACGACCCGACGTACGAGCCCCAGTACTCCGAGGAGCAGTACGCGGCCTGGCAGTACCAGCAGGAGCAGGAGCAGTACCAGCGCCAGCTGCAGGAGTACGAGCAGGCACAGCTCCAGCAGCAGTTCGCGCCGGACCAGCTCCCCCAGGAGCAGCAGCCCCTCCCCGAGGAGTCGCCGTCGGAGACGACCGGCAGCTTCCCCATCCCCTCCGGCCCGGGCCGTACCCGTGAGCTCGGTGAGGGCGGTGGCCCGCCGGAGCCGACCGAGGAGGACTTCTACCTGGTCTTCAAGAAGTCGATAGACGGCGGCTATCCCAGCTCCAGCCAGTTCCGGGGTGACGTGGAGGCGACCTTCGGCACCACGCTCCCGCAGCGGGAGGCCGACCGCATGGTCAACCGCTTCACGAACCGCCACACGGCGGAGCTGCAGGACGACCACATCGCGTAGGCGAGCCGCGCACGGCGTACGGCGTGAAGAAGGGGCCCTCCTCGGCGGAGGGCCCCTTCTTCATGCCGGCGTCACGCCCCGAGCAGCGCCCGCACCCGCTCCTGCCCGACCGCGAGGAGCAGCGTGGGCAGCCGGGGGCCGGTGTCCCGCCCGACCAGCAGGTGGTAGAGCAGGGCGAAGAACGTCCGCTGGGCCGTCTTGATCTCCGGCGGCAGTTCCTTCGGGGTGGCGTCGGCGGAGAACCCGGCCTGGACCTTGGGCACGCCGTAGACGAGGTGGGTGAGCCCGTCCAGCGACCAGTGCTCGGCGAGGCCGTCGAGCAGGAGCCGTACGGACTGCTGGGACGCCTCGTCGAGGGACTTCAGCAGTTCGGCGTCGGGCTCGTCCCGCACGATCGTCCGCTGGTCGGCCGGCACCTGGGTGTTGATCCAGGCCTCGGCCTTGTCGTACCGCGGCCGGGCCTCGTCCAGCGAGCCCAGCGGGTTGGCCGGGTCCAGTTCGCTGAGGATGCGCAGCGCCTGGTCCTCGTGCCCGGCGGTGATGTCGGCGACGGAGGCGAGGGTCCGGTACGGCAGCGGGCGCGGCGTCCGGGGCAGCTCGCCGGCCGCCGTGCGGACGGCACGCGAGTGCGCGGCGATGTCACCGGGCAGCGCGGACCCGTCCGCGACCTTCCCGTCGAGCTTGTCCCACTCGTCGTAGAGCCGCTGGATCTCCTGGTCGAAGGCGATCTTGAAGGACTGGTTCGGCCTGCGGCGGGCGTAGAGCCAGCGCAGGATCTGCGGCTCCATGATCTTCAGCGCGTCGGCCGGGGTGGGCACCCCGCCCCGCGAGGACGACATCTTCGCCATGCCGCTGATGCCCACGAAGGCGTACATCGGCCCGATGGGCTGCTTGCCGCCGAAGATTCCGACGATCTGGCCGCCGACCTGGAAGCTGGACCCCGGCGACGAATGGTCCACACCGCTCGGCTCGAAGATCACGCCCTCGTACGCCCACCGCATGGGCCAGTCGACCTTCCAGACCAGCTTGCCGCGGTTGAACTCGCTGAGCCGGACGGTCTCGGAGAAGCCGCACTCGGTGCAGGTGTAGGTCAGCTCGGTGGTGTCGTCGTCGTACGCGGTGACGGTGGTCAGGTCCTTCCCGCACCCACCGCAGTACGGCTTGTACGGGAAGTATCCGGCGGAGCCGGACGAGCCGTCGTCCTCGCTCGCCGCGCCCGAGCCCTCCTCGGCCTCCAGCTCGGCCTCGTCGACGGCCTTCTGCTGCTGCTTCTTGGGGGCCTTCTTCGTCCGGTACTGCTCCAGGATCGCGTCGATGTCACCCCGGTGCTTCATGGCATGCAGCACCTGCTCCCGGTACACACCGGACGTGTACTGCGCGGTCTGGCTGATCCCGTCGAACTCCACGCCCATCTCGGCCAGCGACTCGACCATCGCGGCCTTGAAGTGCTCGGCCCAGTTCGGGAACGCGGAGCCCTTCGGCGCGGGCACCGAGGTCAGCGGCTTGCCGATGTGCTCGGCCCAGCTCTCGTCGACCCCGGCGATACCGGCGGGCACCTTGCGGTAGCGGTCGTAGTCGTCCCAGGAGATCAGGTGCCGGACCTGGTACCCGCGCCGCCGGGCCTCGTCCGCGACCAGGTGCGGGGTCATGACCTCGCGGAGGTTGCCGAGGTGGATCGGTCCCGACGGCGAGAGCCCGGACGCGACGACGACCGGTTTGCCCGGGGCCCGACGCTCCGACTCCTCGATGACCTCATCCGCGAAACGGGAGACCCAGTCGGTGGTCTCGGTGCTCTGAGCCACGATCGGCACGTCCTTCTTTCTGGCACGGGACAGCCGGTACGGTCGCACGGCTGACCGCTCCATTCTCCCAGCCGAGGTCGAATCCACGAAAACGGGTTGTCGAGACCCCCCTGAGCGGCGGCGCAGCCGCCGTTCAGGGGCGCGGGGCTGCATCGGCATGCGGCTCCGCCGCGCGGGCGCGACCGGCCGGCGGCACCAGCGACCGCTCGGCGGCGCAGCCGCCGCTCGGGGGCGCGGAGAACTGCGCGACAAGCCACAACGCACCCGCACCCGGCCACGCACCGGACCCCCCGGGCCGGTAGCCGCAAAAACCCCTTTACCCCCCGTGAAATACTGGTCCCGTCTACCTAACCCCACGAGGAGAAACGGCTCCCACCTCATGGCCCCGGTCACGTCCCTCAGCGCCTCCGTCAACCAGCAGCTCACCGACGCCCTCTCGGCAACCCTGCCGGAGGCCTCCGTCGACCCGCTGCTGCGACGCAGCGACCGGGCCGACTACCAGGCGAACGGCATCCTCGCCGCCGCCAAGAAGGCCAAGGCCAACCCGCGGGAGCTGGCGACGCAGGTCGTCTCCCACATCACCACCGGCGCGGACCTGATCCAGGACGTCGAGGTCTCCGGCCCCGGCTTCCTCAACATCACCCTCTCCGACAGGGCGATCACCGAGAACCTGGCCGCGCGGTACGCGGACGCCGACCGGCTCGGTGTGGCGGCGAAGGCGGACCCGGGCATCACGGTCATCGACTACGCCCAGCCGAACGTCGCCAAGGAGATGCACGTCGGCCACCTGCGGTCCGCGGTGATCGGCGACGCGCTGCGCGGCATGCTCGACTTCACCGGCGAGCGGACGATCGGCCGGCACCACATCGGCGACTGGGGCACCCAGTTCGGCATGCTCATCCAGTACCTGATCGAGAACCCGGCCGAGCTGTCCGCGAAGACCGACACGGACGGCGAGCAGGCCATGTCGAACCTGAACCGGGTCTACAAGGCGTCCCGGGCGGTCTTCGACGCGGACGAGGCGTTCAAGGAGCGGGCGCGTAAGCGGGTGGTCGCCCTGCAGTCCGGCGACAAGGAGACCCTCGACCTGTGGCAGCGGTTCGTGGACGAGTCGAAGGTCTACTTCTACTCGGTCTTCGAGAAGCTGGACATGGAGGTCCGCGACGACGAGATCGTCGGCGAGTCTGCGTACAACGACGGCATGCCGGAGACCGCCCGCCTGCTGGAGGAGATGGGCGTCGCGGTCCGCTCCGAGGGCGCACTGGTCGTCTTCTTCGACGACATCCGGGGCAAGGACGACCAGCCGGTCCCGCTGATCGTGCAGAAGGCGGACGGCGGCTTCGGCTACGCGGCCTCGGACCTGACCGCGATCCGCAACCGGGTCACCGACCTGCACGCCACCTCGCTCCTCTACGTCGTGGACGTCCGTCAGTCCCTCCACTTCAAGATGGTCTTCGAGGCGGCCCGGCGGGCGGGCTGGCTCACCGACGAGGTCACCGCGCACAACATGGGCTACGGCACGGTGCTGGGCGCGGACGGCAAGCCGTTCAAGACCCGTGCGGGTGAGACCGTGCGGCTGGAGGACCTGCTGGACGAGGCCGTGCAGCGGGCCGCCGAGGTGGTCCGGGAGAAGGCGCAGGACCTGACCGAGGACGAGATCCAGGAGCGGGCCGCCCAGGTCGGCATCGGGGCCGTCAAGTACGCCGACCTGTCGACCTCGCCGAACCGGGACTACAAGTTCGACCTGGACCAGATGGTCTCGCTGAACGGCGACACGTCCGTGTACCTGCAGTACGCGTACGCCCGGATCCGGTCGATCCTCCGCAAGGCGGGCGAGGTCCGGCCCGCCGCCCACCCGGAGCTGGAACTGCACCCCGCGGAGCGGGCGTTGGGCCTGCACGTGGACGCGTTCGGCGACACCGTCTTCGAAGCGGCGGCGGAGTACGCCCCGCACAAGCTGGCGGCGTACCTGTACCAGCTGGCGTCGCTGTACACGTCGTTCTACGACAAGTGCCCGGTCCTGAAGGCCGGCACCCCGGAGCAGGTGGAGAACCGCCTCCTGCTGTGCGACATCACGGCCCGCACTCTGCACCGGGGCATGGCCCTGCTGGGGATCAGGACGCCCGAGCGGCTGTAGCCGACGGCAGCTCCTCGTCACGGCGGGACGGTCCCTACTTCTCCGGCCCGCCCCGCCCGACGCCCAGCCAGGCCCCGTAGAGGCCGCCCATGGCGACGACGACGATCGCCAGGGACTGCGGCGGTACGCCGATGAGCAGCAGCACGACGACCGTCACGAGTACGGCGATGAAGGCCAGCAGGTCGGTGGTGCGCTTGGCCGGGGTCATGGTTCCTCGTTTCTCCGCGCAGTGGGCCGCGAACGCTTTCGCTCGCGGAAGCAGCGTGCGCGGCACTGGAATTTGTCCTCAACCCGGGAGCAGAAGCGGCTGACCATGGGCACGGGCCTGCCGGACAATGGCCTTTGTCCATGGAAAACGGGACCGGGGGACAGATGGCCGAGCAGCATCCGCGTACGCACCGCTCGCCGAGTCGGCCGGGCCGGAAGTTCGGCCCGGTGCGGGCGGACACCGAGGAGTACAAGGCCCTCGCCACCTTCCTGCGCACACGCATGGAAGCCGCGGGCATGACGGTGCAGGCGCTGGTCGACTCGAACGCGACCGGTCTGAGCAAGTCCGCGATCAGTGAGCGTCTGGCGGGCGCCAAACTCGACGAGGCTTTCGTGAGGGCGGTCGTCGAGGCCTGCACGACCACGCCCGAGCTACGGCCGAGCCGCGGGCGCCTGCTCGCCGAGGGCAGCACCCTGCTGGCCACGGCGGAGCACCGGCGCACTCCCGTACTCGACGCGACGCGGGAGAAGGACCCGGTCATCAGAAACGTGGCGGTGGCCGCCCAGGCGAGGCTCCTGGAACTCCACGAGGAACTCCACGCCAAGAACGGCCGGTTGGAGGCGCTCACCCGGGTCCGGCACCAGTCCGAGCTGGCGCTGCGCGACGCCACCAACCTCGCGTCCGTCCTGTCCGTCTGGGTCGTCGTGCTCGCCGACGAGGTCGAGCACCTGAGCCGGGCACGCGAGTTGACCATGTCGGCCGTTCCCGCCGATCTGCCCCGCCTGGTGAGCGTGGACGCGGAACTGACCCACACGATCGAGCGACACGACCGGACCACCTCACAGCTCGCACGGACCGAGCGGGACCGCCAACTGGCCACCGCACTGCTCGCGGAGGCCATGACCCGGACGCGGGAGATCCGTCGCGAGATGCTCCGCCTGCGGGCCGCCGTGGATCTCCCCCCGTCGGGCACCCTCGCGGACACCGTCGCCGATGCGCCGGTGGGCCACCCCGACCTCGCACCACAGAGCGCCTACGGCGACGACGTGGACGCGGCTCTGGACCGGGCCGAAGCGGTGAGCCGGACGATCGCGGACCGTCTGCGTGATGCCGTGACCGATCTGGACGACGGCGCCGAGACGCTCCCGCTGTCCGCCGCGGACACCGCGTACGCCGAGGAGATCGCGAACAACACGGACAATGCCGCTACCAGCGCGGACGTCACGGAGAATCCCACGGGGCTGTGGTGGGACATGCTGGGCGAGGTACCGACGGAGGCGTTCGCCTGGGCCGAGGAGACGGCGGTCTCGCTGTGGGATGCACGGGACCCGGCGGATCCACGCTTCGGTGAGCTGGTCCGCGATCGCCGGCCGCGTGAGGTCATGCTGGTGGCGGACAGGCTGCTGGCTCATCGGTGGGCGGAGGGTTCCGTACGGCTACGGGCCGCACTCGCGCTGGCCCTGCCGCCGGAGGAGCTCGCCCCACTGGTCCTGGCGCTGGCCAGGACCTCCGGCTCCATGCAGCGCGCGGAGCAGGGTGCGCAGATGCTGCTGGCGGCCGTGCTGGAGCGGACGCCGGGTGACGTGCTCTCCCTGACCAACCTGCTGGCCGAGGTCGGTGACGAGCTGCCGAGGAGGTTGCGGTGGGGAATCGCCGCGTTCGTTCGACGCCCGAAGGCGGACGTCACGGACTATCTGCGAGGCCAGTTGGCCCTGGGGCGCCGCATGAGTGTGCACAACGACCACGTGATCGGGGCCGTCGTCCGCGAGTTGCCGACCGACGAGATCCTTGCCCTGGTCGACGAGCTGTACGAACCGGCAGCGGGCGAGGAGAGCGACTTCGGCTGGCTGCTCTTCCAGGCGATACCGCAACCCGCGATCGACCAGACCGAGTTGCTGCTGCACCTGTGGTCCAAGCTGCCCCGGTTGTATTTCACCGAGATGCTGCCAGGCCTGTACCGGGGCAACTGGAAGGAGGTGTCCGCTGCCGTCGCCGCGCTCCACCAGGAGTGGCCGCCGCCCCTCGACCGCGCCGCGCGGGAGATGTCCGCGCAAGTGATGCCTGAGATCATCCGCAGGGAGTCGGTATCGGGACTCGACTCGATCGCCGGTCGGCTCACCAGGCTCGGACTCTCCCCGGAGCGGATCTTCGCGCCCTACCGAAAGCTGCTCACCCCGGAGTTCATCGACCGCCCGCGGGACGACGGCGTCTGAAGCGGCACGCCGCCCGGGCCGCCTTCACCGCCTGGGTGGGACAACCGCCGTCGGCGTTGTCGGTGACGCCCCTTACAGTCATCGCCATGGCGACTCTTCCCAACCCGCTGCCCAAGCTGGCGACCGACCCGAGTGGTCGGTCGCTCGGGCTCCAACTCCCGCCCGGGACACTGCTCGACGACACGCTCGACGGCCCGTGGCACCAGCCGTTGCTGTGGTACGCCGGGCAGCCCGCCGGTCCCGGGACCTGGACCGCGCTGGGCGCGCCGGCCGCCCGTGCGGGGCTGCTGCCGGTGCTCATCGACGTGTCCGAGCTCGACGACTGGGAGTTCGCTCCCGGGGAGACGTCCTACCCGGGGGACCACGACGCCGACGAGGTGCTGGAGGACTACTGGGAGGAGGACCCGCCGGAGGGCGAGGAGTGGCCGGGGCTCGCTCCCTCCACGGCGCTGGTCGCCGACCCGGACTCGCGGGCGGCGGACGTCGCCGACGCGCTGAGCCAGGGGCGGCCCTGGCTGAAGGAGCCGCATCTGGCGCTGGTGTCCGCCCGGCGCAGCGCGGACATACCGGCGGCCATCGGCTGGAGCGGCCCGGTGAACTACGAGGAGGACGTGGCCCGGCTGTCCGCGGTGCTGCGCTCCTGGGAGGACCGGTTCGGCGCCCGGCTGGTGGCGCTCGGCTTCGACCACCTCGCGCTGTCCGTCGCCGCCCCGCCCGCCGATCTCGACGAGGCGGAGGCGGTCGCCGCCGAGCACTTCGCCTTCTGCCCGTACGCCGTGCTGCCCGGCGCCGACGACACCCTCTCGTCGTACGCCGAGCAGCTGGTCGGCGGGCGGCTGTGGCACTTCTGGTGGGACTGAGCCCCGGCCCCGGTCAGCCGCCCAGGCCCTTCGCGAGCCTCCGCAGCCCTTCCCCGATCTCCTCCGGCGTCTGCGTCACGAAGCACAGCCGCAGCGTCGCGCGGTCGGGGTCGGCGGCGTAGAAGGGCTCGCCGGGGACGTAGGCGACGTGGTGGTCCACCGCCCGGCGCAGCAGGGCGGTGGTGTCGTACGACGACGGGAGCCTGGCCCAGAGGAACATGCCGCCCTCGGGCCGGTTCCAGGTGGAGCCGGCCGGGAGGGCCTCGGCCAGGCCGGCGAGCAGGGCGTCCCGGCGTTCGCCGTACACCGCGCGCACCTTGGCGACATGGCCGTCCAGCACGTCCAGGTAGCGGGCGGCGGCGAGTTGGTTGAGGGTCGGGGTGTGCAGGTCGGCCGCCTGCTTGGCCACCGCGCAGGCGCGGCGCAGGGCGCCGGGGGCGCGGAGCCAGCCGAGCCGGAGGCCGGGGGCCATGACCTTGGAGAAGGAGCCGAGCAGGACCGTCCGGTCCTCGGCGCCGGGGAACGACGCGATCCAGGGGACGTGGTCGCCGTCGTAGCGCAGTTCGCCGTAGGGGTCGTCCTCGATGATCCACAGGCCGTACCGGGCGGCGGCCGTCGCCAGGGCGGCGCGGCGGACGGCGGGCACGGTGCGGCCGGTGGGGTTCTGGAAGGTCGGGACGAGGTAGAGGAGTTTGGGCCGTTCGGCGCGGACGAGTTCCTCCAGGGCGGCCGGGTCGACGCCGTCCGCGTCCCCGGGCACCGGCAGCACGCGTGCGCCGGCCAGCCCGAACACCTGAAGTGCCGCGAGGTAGCAGGGGCTTTCGACGAGGACCGTGTCGCCGGGGTCGATCAGGGCGCTCGCGAGGAGGGAGAGGGCCTGCTGGGAGCCGGTGGTGACGAGGAGGTCGTCGGCCTCGGTGGGCAGGCCGCGCGCGGAGAGGCGTGCCGCGAGCCGCTGCCGCAGGGCCGGTTCGCCCTCGGTCGTCGAGTACTGCAGGGCCCGCTCCGGCGTCTCCTCCAGCACCGTGCGGAAGGCGGCGGCGATGCCCTCCCGGTCGAAGAGTTCGGGGGCCGGGAGCCCGCCCGCGAAGTTGATCACCTCGGGCCGGGCGGTCACCGCGAGGATCTCCCGCACGGGTGACCCGCCGACGGTCCGGGACCGGGCCGCGAGCGGGGGCGGCGGGGCGGAGACGGGCGCTGGGGTGAGGGTCATGGACGGCTCCTTGGGCTGATCCTCGTCTTGGCGGGAGCGTAGAGAGGTCCGTGCCGCCTACACCGGTAATTCCGCGATCCGGACGACCGGCCCGTGCCCGCGTCCCGTACCGCCGTCCCACGGGACGGGATCCGCGCAGTTCACAGAGGTGGAGCGGGTTCGGGCGTCCCGAATCTCCCGTCGGCACTGGCGGTCCGGGCGGGCCGCCCCACAGGCTGAGGGCACGTCCATGCCCCCGCCGCTGCGCCCGCACCCGCCGTTCCACCGCACCCCGCCGCCGACCGCGCCGAGATCGTCAAGGGAGCCCTCGTATGTCCGCCACGCACCGCACTCCGGCCCCCGGCCGCCGCCGTCTCCTCGCGGCGGCCGCCCTGGCGCTGGTCGCCGCGACCGCACTGAGCGGGTGCCGGGACGGCCAGGGCGTACGCGACGAGGGCCCGTCCTCCTCCGCGGCCCGCGTCCGGCCCGGCGCCGATCCCGCTCAGGGCCCGGCGTCCGGGTCCCCGGCGCCCAGGCGGACGTCCTGAAAGCGGCCCGGGGCGGCCCCGGGACGCACGTCGTCCGCGGTCAGCCCAGCATCCGGGCGGCCTCCACGGCCCAGTAGGTGAGGATGTTCTGCGCGCCGGCCCGCCTGATGCCGGTCAGGGTCTCCAGGATCGCGCGGTCGCGGTCGATCCAGCCCTTCTCGGCGGCGGCCTCGATCATCGAGTACTCGCCGGAGATCTGGTAGGCGGCGACCGGCACGTCCACCGAGTCGGCGACCCGCGCGAGGATGTCGAGGTAGGGCCCGGCCGGCTTGACCATCACCATGTCGGCCCCCTCCTCCAGGTCGAGGGCCAGTTCGCGCAGCGACTCCCGCACGTTGGCGGGGTCCTGCTGGTAGGTCTTGCGGTCGCCCTTCAGTGACGACCCGACGGCCTCGCGGAAGGGGCCGTAGAAGGCGGAGGCGTACTTCGCGGTGTAGGCGAGGATCGCGACGTCCTCGCGCCCGATCTGGTCGAGCGCGTCGCGGACGACGCCGATCTGGCCGTCCATCATCCCGCTGGGCCCGACGACATGGGCGCCCGCGTCGGCCTGCACCTGGGCCATCTCGGCGTACCGCTCCAGCGTGGCGTCGTTGTCGACGCGGCCCTCGGCGTCGAGCACCCCGCAGTGCCCGTGGTCGGTCGTCTCGTCGAGGCAGAGATCGGACATCACGAGCAGGTCGTCGCCGACCTCGGCGCGCACGTCGCGCAGCGCGACCTGGAGGATCCCGTCGGGGTCGGTGCCGGGCGTGCCGAGGGCGTCCTTCTTGCTCTCCTCGGGCACCCCGAACAGCATGATCCCGGAGATGCCCGCCTGGACCGCCTCCGCGGCCGCCTTCTTCAGGCTGTCCCTGGTGTGCTGCACGACGCCGGGCATGGCGGCGATCGGCACCGGCTCGCTCACCCCCTCCCTGACGAACGCCGGGAGGATGAAGTCCGCGGGGTGCAGCCGGGTCTCGGCGACCATGCGCCGCATGACGGGGGTGGTCCGCAGCCGCCGCGGCCGCGTGCCGGGGAAGGAGCCGTACTTCGTCATGCCCTCTACGCTACGCCCGCCACAGGAGCGCCCTTGCCGACGCGGCGTCCGCGGTGTGGTTGTGCAGGACGTGCCGGGCGGGGTCGTACCCGCCGCGCACGGTGC